>CAZMQH010000074.1:4815-10054 GCA_964568245.1 uncultured Methylomarinum sp. | reverse complement strand
CGCGTGGGAACAAGCACTTCACAAAAGCAACAATTAAAAACTGGAACATTGAGTAACAATCAAAATATTATTGTTAAACAACCCTTTCTGCTAATTCAAGTACAATACATCATCACCTTACTATAAAAACAAAACATTGTATGTCGCTTGCCATAGTCTATAGCAGAGGTCGATCAGGAATCGATGCGCCATTGGTTACTGTTGAAGTACTGGTAACGAATGGACTCCCCCAATTGTCCATCGTTGGTTTGCCAGAAACAGCGGTAAAAGAAAGCAAAGATAGAGTCCGTGGCGCTATAATAAATTCACACTTTGAATTCCCAATTCAGCGCATTACTATTAATCTTGCCCCTGCCGATTTACCAAAAGAAGGCGGGCGATTTGACTTGGCGATTGCGCTTGGTATTTTAGCAGCTTCTGATCAAATCCCTAAAAACCAGCTTGAGCAATATGAATGTGTCGGTGAGCTTTCACTAAGTGGTGCATTACGACCTATTGTAGGCGCGCTACCCGTTACCATTCATAGCCGTGACGCTAACAGAAAGCTTATATTACCAACAGATAATGCAAGTGAGGCGAATTTAGTTGAGCGTGCTGAGTTTTTCCCTGCCGATAGTCTGTTAGAAGTCTGCGCCCATATTAGTGGCCAAAAATCATTAATGCCTTTTATTCCTGAGGTTATTAATAAAGAACCCGAAGCTGATGTCGACTTTTCTGATGTTCAAGGTCAGTTCCACGTTAAAAGAGCTTTTGAAATTGCTGCGACAGGATCCCATAATTTAATTATGATTGGTCCTCCAGGTACAGGCAAGTCGATGCTAGCATCGCGCTTACCCACCATCATTCCAAAATTATCTGAGAAACAAGCACAAGAAACAGCTGCTATTGCTTCTATTAGTGATAAAGGTTTTGATACTAGCCATTGGTTAAGACCCCCTTTTAGATCACCTCATCATACGGCATCTGCCGCCGCGTTAGTGGGTGGAGGTAGTAACCCAAAACCGGGTGAAATTTCCTTAGCGCACAATGGCACTTTATTTTTAGATGAACTTCCTGAGTTTGATCGAAAAGTTCTTGAGGTATTGCGGGAACCTTTAGAAACAGGTCATATTACTATTTCTAGAGCTACTAGACAGGCTGATTTCCCAGCCAAATTCCAATTAATCGCGGCAATGAATCCATGCCCATGCGGGTATTTAGGCGATCCGTCAGGACGTTGTCACTGTACCTCTGAACAAGTGGCTAAATATAAAGCGAAAATTTCAGGCCCCTTATTAGACCGTATTGATATGCATCTTGAAGTACCCCGAGTTTCTCATGATGTGCTACGTAAAGGCTCACCTGAGGGGGAAGAAACAAGCGCACAAATTAGGGCGCGGGTTGAAACGGCTCGTACAATTGCAATCAAGCGCTGTGGTAAAGCTAATGCCGCTTTATCCGCAGTTGAAGTTAAACAGTATTGCGCCTTATCAGAACAAGGCCATCAAATTTTAGAGAAAGCCATGGATCAATTTGGTTTATCTCATCGCGCCTATCACCGTATTTTAAAATTAGCCAGAACCATTGCAGATTTAGCCCATTCAGAACAAATCGAAATCCCGCATTTAAGTGAAGCTATTGCCTATAGAAAATTGGACCGTAGTAAATAGCTTATGAAAACACTAAATAAAGAACATGTAGCCGTGATGCAGCGGTGCGGAACCAATGAATCTCAAATAACAACCTTGATTCCACTTCGTTTCATCAAGGCTACATACATAAATGAATAAACTTAACCCTCAACAGCAAGAGGCAGTTAAAACTATTGACCGCCCGTTATTAGTATTAGCGGGTGCGGGCAGTGGTAAAACACGTGTAATTACTGAGAAAATTGCTTATTTAGTTCAGCAAGGTACGCCTGCGCGTTATATTGCTGCCCTTACCTTTACCAATAAAGCCGCTAGAGAAATGAAGGACCGAGTCGTTAAATTGTTAGATGCTCAACGGGGCAAGGGCTTAAGAGTCTCTACCTTTCATTCTTTAGGCTTAGATATTCTAAGAAAAGAACATAAAGCACTGGGTTATAAAGCTGAGTTAACCTTATTTGATGACCAGGATAAACTAACACTCTTACGCAACTTAATTGCGCACGGATCCAATGATTGGGATATTGATGCTGTTGAATATTACAACAAGCAGATTGGCACGTGGAAAAATGCTTTTATCACCCCAGAGCAAGCCATTAGTACCACAACAGATGATGACCATTTAATTGCTCTGCTTTACGCTGACTTTAACCGCAATTTAAAAGCTTATAATGCGATTGATTTTGATGACCTAATTTTGCTGCCTGTTTTATTATTTCAACAACACCCAAAAGTATTAGAAAAATGGCAAAACAAAATTCGATATTTATTGGTTGATGAATATCAAGACACTAATATTACTCAATATGAATTAGTTCGATTATTAGCCGGTAATTTAGGTCGCTTTACCGTGGTCGGTGATGATGACCAATCCATTTATGCTTGGCGTGGTGCTCAGCCTGAGAATTTAGCCCAGCTAGAAAAAGATTATTCTCGCCTTAAAATCATTAAGCTAGAACAAAACTATCGCTCAGCAGGCCGCATTCTTAAAGTTGCCAACCATTTAATTGCCAATAACCCTCACGCCTTTGAAAAAAAATTGTGGAGTAATTTAGGCTTTGGCGACCCTTTAAAAGTCATTAGCCATAAAAATGACCGTGCAGAAGCCACCCAGATTGTTTCTGAAATCATTCATCATAAATTTAAACATGGTGGTAAGTTTTCTGATTACGCCATTTTATATAGAGGTAACCACCAGTCTCGTTTATTTGAAGGTAGTTTACGAGAAAACAATGTACCCTATTTTATAAGTGGCAACGCCTCATTTTTTTCTCATTCTGAAATTAAGGATATTTTGGCGTATTTACGCCTGTTTGTTAATCAGGATGATGATGCGGCTTTTTTACGTATTATCAACACACCTAGGCGAGAAATTGGCCCGACGACTTTAGAAAAATTAGGGGCTTATGCTAATGATCGTCATATCAGTTTATTTGCCGCTTGTTATGAATTGGGATTAACCCAATCATTGGCCGAAAAATCAATTCATAGGCTACAGAAGTTTGGTGACTGGGTGACGGATACTGCCACTAAAATTGAACAAGATGATACCTTTAAAATCATTGAGCATTTTATCCAACAAATAAATTATGAAGCCTGGTTACATGAAAACAGTAAAACTCAAGCCGCTGCTGAACGTAAAATTAGAAATGTAGATGATTTAATCTCTTGGTTAAAACGTATTGCCGATAAAGAGACTGATAAGGAAAAACCACTGTCTGAAATCATTTCAAAGATTTTATTAATGGACATTCTGGAAAGAAATCAGGAAGAGGAAGCTGGGGATCAAGTAAGTTTAATGACTTTACATGCATCTAAAGGCCTAGAGTTCCCGCATGTATATTTAATTGGAGTGGAGGAAAATATTCTCCCCCATCAAGCTAGTATTGAAAGTGGCAATATAGAAGAAGAAAGGCGTTTAACCTATGTGGGAATAACCAGAGCTCAACAAAGTTGCACCTTAAGTTATTGTACTCATCGTAAGCGCTATGGTGATATTACTGAATGTGAACCCAGCCGGTTTTTAAATGAACTGCCTGAAGAAGATTTAGAATGGTCTAATAAAAAGCAGTTAGAGCCTGAAGTTATTAAACAGCGCGGCAAGGCTAATCTGGCTAGTTTAAAATCAATGTTATCGTAATTTCAAGCTATTTACCATGAAGTACATGAAGCGATTGAAGAGGAGCCTTTTTGCCTTCGAGCCTTAAGACTGCTTCATAACGCTATCCACTTCCATAAAAAATGAATAAAAACACTCGATTGGCGATGTTTGATCGCCTAGCCATCGCCATTCCTGATCCAGAAACAGAGCTCCAATACTCAAGTTCTTTTGAGTTACTGATTGCCGTTGTGTTATCAGCTCAGGCAACAGATAAAGGTGTCAACAAAGCCACTGCTAAATTATTCCCCATCGCTAACACGCCACAGACTATTTTAGCCTTAGGTCTTAATGGGCTAAAACAATACATCAAAACCATCGGCTTATTTAATACCAAAGGTGCCAATATTATTAAGCTTTGTCAAAGACTGATCGAGATACATGATGGCAAAGTTCCCGAAACCAGAAAAGAATTAGAAGCCCTTGCGGGGGTTGGTCGTAAAACAGCTAATGTTATTTTAAACACCGCCTTCGGCCAGCCAACCATTGCTGTTGATACCCATATATTTAGAGTATCCAACAGAACAGGGTTAGCCAGAGGAAAGAATGTTTTAATCGTTGAGCAGAATTTAGAAAAGTGGGTGCCGAAACAACACAAACTTGATGCCCATCACTTACTCATCCTCCATGGACGATATACTTGCATTGCCCGAAAACCACGTTGTGGAAGTTGTGTCATATCAGATTTATGTAATTTTAAAGATAAAACAGAATCTTAATAGCTAGATGGAACCCAATTGATTCTGTATAGTCAGAAGGCTAACATCATAACAGTCAGTATTTAATATATACTGACCGCGAGCAATAGACGATTTTTTATTAAATTTGATTGCACTTTAAAAACACTACAAATAGATTATATTAACCTGAGGGACTTCCATGAAAAAAAATAACAAAATACCTTTAGCCGCAGCAATGGGAACCATTGTTGTTTCAGCTTTCACTGCAACGACAGCTAATGCAGAAGCCAATCCATTTGCTATATCTGAAATGTCTGATGGTTACATGCAGCTTGCTGATGCAGGTTATAACGTTGTTCCTTGGGGTGGAAAATCAGCTAAAAAAGCTAATGAAGCATCATGCGGTGAAGGGAAATGTGGCAGCATGATGAATGGCGACAAAATAAAAAAAGGCCATGAACATGCCTGTGGTGCAATGACTAGCGATGCCAACAAAGCGCCTGAAGCCAAATGTGGCGAAGGAAAATGCGGTAGCATGATGGACGGCGACAAAATGAAAAAAGGACTGGAAAAATCATGTGGAGCCATGATGAAAGGCAAAGAAGGTGCTTGTGGTGATATGAAAAAAGACCACGGCATGAAAGGTGGAGAGATGTCCTGCGGTGCTATGATGGAAAAGATGAAAAGTGGCGAAATGTCTTGTGGTGCCATGATGGAAAAAATGAAAAGTGGTAAGATGCCTTGTGCCGCCATGATGAAAAAAATGAAAGGAAAAA
>CAZMQH010000074.1:0-4715 GCA_964568245.1 uncultured Methylomarinum sp. | reverse complement strand
ATGAAAAGTGGTAAGATGCCTTGTGCCGCCATGATGAAAAAAATGAAAGGAAAAATGGGTAATATGGATATGAAAGATGGTGAAATGTCTTGTAGCTCTAAAATTGATCCAGCTAAAGCTTCTGGTATGTAAAATATTGGACATGCCGTTGTAGAGCGGTCTTTCGCCTGCTTTTGATAAAATTAGCGGGCCGAAGTCCGCTCTACAGCAATCTAATATTTAGCCAATAAAACTGAGGTCTCAATGAACAAGATAACGAATCTGGTACAACATGCAGGCCTTGGCCTGCGACGTTCATTTTTAACTGAGATTTTAGAGACTCCCCCGCACAATGTCAGTTTTTATGAAGTTGCACCCGAAAACTGGATGACTATTGGGGGGAAATTAGGAAAACAATTTAGGGCAATGACTGAACAGTTTGATTTTATCTGTCACGGGCTGTCTTTATCTATTGGAAGTACCGATCCTTTAGATGAAAAGTTTGTTCATGCACTAAAACGCTTTATGCAACGGCATGAAATCAAATTTTATAGTGAACACCTTAGTTATTGCAGCCATCAAGGTCACTTATATGACTTGATGCCAATCCCCTTCACTTCAGATGCTGTTACTCACGCTGCCAAAAGAATTCAACGCGTTCAAGATATTCTAGAACAAAAAATAGCCATCGAAAATGTATCCTATTACGCAGCTCCAGGGCAGGAGATGGATGAAATTGACTTTTTTAATGCCGTTATTGAAGAAGCTGATTGCGATGTATTGATCGACATTAACAATATTTATGTCAATAGTGTTAATCATGGTTACAATGCCGAGAAGTTCTTAAGGGCCATCCCTGCAAGTCGTATTGCCTACGCGCATATTGCTGGCCATTATGTTGAAGCAGATGATTTTTTAGTGGACACTCATGGGGCAGACGTAATTGACCCTGTCTGGGTACTGTTAGCTAAAGCTTATGAGCTTTACGGCATTTTCCCTACCTTGCTTGAACGTGATTTTAATATCCCTTCCTTAGCCGTATTATTAAAAGAGGTTGATACCATCCAATCAATTCAATCTGCATGGAGCACTCAACATAATCAAAAGTTAGCTTAAATGAAAATTGATTTTAAAGCTAAGCAACAAGAATTTTCGGACTACATCAGAGATCCAGTTAACAACCCCCGACCTGTTGATGTAAAACAAGCACGAATAGAAATTTATCGTGACTTATTCTTCAATAACATTGATAGTTTTTTAAGCAGTAACTTCCCCGTATTAAGAAGCATACTAGATGATCAGCAATGGTTTGAATTGTCTCAGGATTTCTTTGCTAATCACCCTTGCTCTACCCCTTATTTTTCAGAGATTGCAGAAGAGTTTATCGATTATTTACAAAATGAACGAAAAAATAAAACTGACTATCCATTTCTATTAGAACTTGTGCATTATGAATGGGTTGAAATGGCCTTGTCTATTTCACAAGAAGAAATAACCACAAATACGGATAATTTTATAATCCATATTGCTGAGGAAAAAATTTCCTTATCCCCCCTTGCTTGGCCTCTAGTTTATCAATTCCCTGTACAGCAAATATCACCTACATTCATTCCAGAAACCATACCCGAAACCCCAAGCTATTTATTAGTTTATCGAGCAATTGATGATGAAGTGAAGTTTATCAAAATCCCTCCCATTACCTATAGACTATTACAAATTTTACAAGAAAATACTAATATATCATCTGCGGACTGTTTAGCACAAATAGCCAAAGAATCGGGCCATACTGACCCAGAAAAAATCATCCAGTCTGGGCTGCAAATAATTAAAGAACTAGCAGTAAAGAATATTATTCTAGGAAGGTAACAACGGTGGTTTGATAAGTGTAAGCTTGCATTCTGTCATCTCCAACCGGAAGAAAAGATGGCGCTATTTATTAAACCAAATTTGACAGTATACTAAGATAAACATACCTTTAAGTGTTTAACCATAGAAGTCGATGAATCCAGTATTTTTTCAATTTTATATCGTAAAATCTTTTCATTTCTATCGACATATAAATGCTCTTCATTTAAAAAGTCATCCGCCTTAATAACAATACTCTCTACCCCATCAATATTAACCAGAATACAGGCCATTCTTGGTCCTTTATTGTCTATATCCATTATATGCAATAATTCGGCATTATAACCTAGCACCTCAACCCCAACAACCACACCTTGGCCATCAGTACTAATAATTCTACGAATAATGGCGACAACAGACACAGAACAGATAAATAGGTGAATAACATCACCGACCTTAGTGACCACTCCTTTTTCTTTTAACTTAAGGCAAAAACCAAGCTTACTCTGATCTATAAGATTAGCATTGGTATCTGAGTCATCATCCTTTACTTCTTCTTTCTTCTTCTGTTTAGTGCCCCATATATCAGCATTATCAATATCTTCAACCACATCTTCAGAATTGACAGCTAAAGACAAACTCGCATCTAACTCGGTTCTAAGGCCAAAAACTTCGTCTCGCTCATTTTTTTCTATTGCCTCATCAATGCTAAGGTCTCGTATCTCATACGAGATAACACCCTTGGTCTTTAGCAAACTCTCTTTATGTAACAAAAAGTCAACAAACTTGTCATAACCAACTTCAGCAAGTAATTCATTATCTGCTAGTTTTCTTTCATTTTTTCTAACATGCTTAACCGTTAATGTTTTAATTAACCGAAAAATTAAAACTTTATCGCTATAAGAACAGTTTTTTTTATGCGCTGAAAGATCAAATAATTGCTTAACTAAATTAAGACTGGAAATATAAAACTGATAAGAAGTCTCTGCAGCCTGTTTATTATTAGAAACAGCAGGTGCAGCATCCACTCTAAGATTAAAACAAGGCACACTATGAATCATCTTTTCAGGCACCGTTGGAAGTAACCTAACCTGTTCAGATAAATTATTCAGTAAATTATAAATAGTGTAAATTTCTTTGGTATTAAATTGCTGAGTATTACTTAATTCAAAAACAACTAATTGTTTAAAGACATTAATAAAAGTTACTTGCCATTGAGAGGACGTTAATTCCAAAACTTCATTCTGTTTTGCAAACAGATAAAATAAAAAACATAAACTCCAAAAACCTTTCCCAGGTTTTTCATAAATAATAGCTTTATATAACAGAATCTTAGACATAGCTTGAATACTATTCAAAAGAATTTTGGATTTCTGTTCAGAAGAAAAAATGGCCTTTAATTTAAAGCTAGTATCTTTACATATCAAGGCATAGTTTTCTGCCATTTCAAAGGCACACCGCATAGATAAATCAATCTTTAATGTATCATCTACTGAAAAGGGAAAATAACTATCAAGATAGGTTTTTTGTAATTGTGTCGATATTTTAAAAACCAAAACAGATAATTTACCGAGAAAAACTGAGCGAATATCCGCAGGTATTTTAGACTGTTTTAACTGATTTAATACCCCAGTTAAAAGCTGTAACAGCTCAAGTTCATCTTGCTTTTCTACTTGACCCAGCCAAATAAAGAATGATCTTTCATCTATAGAAAAAGGCAAGGGCTGAGAGGGCAACTGATCCGATTCAGTTGTAACAGACGTTGTCATAGGAGCGAACTTAAACTAAAAAACAATGATCTAAGTGTAGCTTATTTATTAGCAATATGTGATTTATAAAATTGACAGGCATTTCATTTTTTACAACAAGTAAAACCTGAATTTATATATTCAATACAAATTCAGGCTCTCTACTCTTTTATTCGGCATCGTCCCGTTTAAAACTATGCACCCAAACCAAATCATCACTTTCCCAAGTCATACCTGCATGCATTTTTAGGATTAAAGCTTTATACATATCAAGACTTGGATAGCCTTCTGCACTTGCATCTGCATCTGTCATATCCCCTAATTTTTGACGTTCTAGGGATATAACCGTAAAAGCAACCCCCTCTAATTCAAATTTTTCACCAGGATAAGCATAAACCCCATCACGACGCTGCTGTGTTTTTTTGCCGCTTAATGCAGATTCAACTAGCTTAGGGTGTCGGACAAGACTGTCAATTTCACAGCTTTTTTCAGGATAATCAGTCATTCATAGTCTCCAATATAAAGTTAAGCATTTTTTTTAAAAAAAAATGCCATAATATAACTGTTTTCTTTATTAAATTCGATTTAAATATTATGCGTTACTTACATACGATGGTTCGGGTTAATAGCCTACAGGATTCTTTATCTTTTTATTGCGACAAATTGGGGTTATCAGAAGTCAATCGCATAGAAAGTGAAGAGGGGCGATTTACTTTAGTTTATTTAGCCGCGCCATTAGATAAAGAAAATGCTAAAAACATTGAATCCCCAACCCTTGAATTAACCTATAACTGGGATACTGAAGAATATGCTGGCGGCCGCAATTTTGGACACTTAGCCTATGAAGTTGATGACATTTATAGTCAATGCCAACAATTAATAGATGCTGACGTTGTGATTAACCGCCCTCCTAGGGATGGCCATATGGCATTTCTACGTTCACCTGACAATATATCAATAGAACTATTACAAAAAGGCAAGCCATTAACACCTCAAGAACCTTGGATATCAATGGAAAATACTGGCGAATGGTAGCAATAGCCCTAGCTTACTTATGAGGGGTTCCAAGCAGACGAAAAATACCAGCTGTCTAGGAGGCTGTCCGAGAATAGAAAACCTGCTACGGAAAAAGCCCTTTTGGCC
>CAZMQH010000073.1:0-10121 GCA_964568245.1 uncultured Methylomarinum sp. | reverse complement strand
GACAGCATTGATTGACTTTATGGCTGAGTTTGAAAAAACACATGCTTAAATTTTGATGATATGAGGTTTTTAATCACTCATAATTTAATGGATTTATAAAATAGTAATGACAGACATCATTCCACTTCCAGAATTAAGAAAAACAATTGATGCAATTGATAGTCAAATTCTTCAATTGATCAATCAGCGAGCTGATTGTGCAATGGAAGTTGCAAGAACCAAAATTTCAGAAGGTGAAACGGGCACATTTTATAGGCCAGATCGTGAAGCGCTGGTATTGCGTCGCATTAGAGAATTAAATCCAGGGCCTTTATCAAATGACACCGCTGCACGTTTCTTTAGAGAAATTATGTCATCTTGTTTGGCGCTTGAAAAGCCTTTGGAAGTCGCCTATTTAGGGCCAGCTGGAACGTTTACTCAGCAAGCAACCTTTAAGCATTTTGGTCATGCGGTTAAGTCAGTTCCTGTTTCATCTATTTATGAAATTTTTACTGAAGTAGAAAAACAGCACTGTCAGTTTGGTGTAGTACCCGTTGAAAATTCTACGGGTGGGGTTGTTGCTCATACATTTGATCGATTTATCTCATCCCCCTTAAAAATTTGTGGTGAAGTTGAGTATAAAGTACATCATAATTTAATGGGGCAGGCTAAATACCTAGCTGAAGTCACTGAAGTTTTGTCGCACCAGCAGTCATTAGCTCAGTGTCGACAGTGGTTGAATGTTCATTTGCCAGGCGTAGCATGTACTGCAGTTAGTAGTAATGCTGAGGCAGCTCGGTTAGTGGCTAGCAGTCAGAATAAAATGGCTATTGCGGGTGAGGCAGCGGCTCAGCTCTATGATCTTGATATTTTAGAAAAGAATATTGAAGATGAATCAAATAATACCACGCGGTTTATTATTATTGGTCAGCAGAATCCTGAATCTACAGGAGTAGATAAGACTTCTTTATTAATTTCTACGGCTAATAGAGCTGGGGCTTTGCAGGAAATTATTGAGCCCTTTGCTAAATACAATATTAGTATGTCACACATTGAATCTAGGCCTTCAAAACAAGGTTTGTGGGATTACGTTTTCTTTATTGATATTAATGGTCACAAAAATGATGAACATGTAGCTAATGCACTAAGCGAGCTAAAACAAAACGTTAATGTACTGAATGTTTTAGGCTCATACCCTAAAGCAGTTATTTAAAGCAAAATTTATATGAATAATAAAAATACAATCAGTACGCTTGCGCTTCAAGGGGTTCAAAGTCTTATCCCTTATAAAGCGGGAAAGCCCATTGATGAGTTGGAGCGAGAACTGGGATTGACGGATATTGTTAAGTTAGCATCAAATGAAAATTCATTGGGCCCAGGTAAAAAAGTTTTAGAGGCAATTCAAAAAACATTGCCTGAGTTATCCCGTTACCCTGATGGTAATGGTTTCTCCTTAAAAACGGCATTAGCCAAAAAACTCAATGTTTCTATAGATCAAATTACTTTAGGTAATGGATCGAATGAAATATTGGAATTGGTTGCTCGTACCTTTTTAAGGCCTGAATTAGAGGTAGTGTTCTCTCAACATGCTTTTGCGGTTTACCCTTTGGTAACACAAGCAGTAGGCGCGACAGCTAAAATTGCCTCCGCAGTTAATTATGCTCATGATTTAACTGCAATGCTGTCTTTAGTTAATGAAAATACTCGACTGGTTTTTATTGCTAATCCCAATAATCCTACAGGGACATTATTAGCTGCAGAAGAGTTGAAAAAATTTATTTCAGCACTGCCTGCTACGGTAGTTTGTGTGCTGGATGAAGCTTATTTCGAATTTATTGATAGTAAAAATACACTCGATTCGATTCCATGGTTGGAACAGTATCCCAATCTAATGATTACTCGCACCTTTTCTAAAGCTTATGGATTGGCTGGGTTACGGGTTGGTTATAGTGTGTCATCAGCAGAAATGGCTGATTTACTTAATAGAGTGCGCCAACCTTTTAATAATAATATGTTGGCTTTAGCTGCTGCTGAAGCTGCATTAGCCGATGAAGAATATTTGGCGAAGACCATTGCGGTTAATATTCAAGGAATGCAACAATTAACCTCAGCTTTTGCCGTGTTAGGTCTAAGTTGGATTCCTTCCTTTGGTAACTTTGTTTCTGTTGATTTAAAGCGGCCTGGTATGCCCATTTATGAAGCCTTATTAAAAAAAGGCGTTATTGTACGGCCCGTTGCTAATTATGAAATGCCTAGTTATCTGCGTATTAGTATAGGGACTGAGCAAGAAAATCAATTTTTTATTGCTGCATTAAAAGATGTATTAGCTGAGTTAAACTAAGCATGTTTAATAAAATTTGTATTATTGGCATTGGTTTAATAGGCGGCTCAATTGCTCGTGCCGCTAGAGAACAAGGTTTATGCAACAATATAGTCGCTTTTGGTCGTCAAACAGGTAAAAAAAATTTACAACTCGCTAAAGACTTAGGGGTTGTTGATCATTATTATGTCGATATCGAGACTGCAGTAAAAGATGCTGATTGTGTCATTATCTGTACGCCTGTTGGTGCTATGGGGCACATTTTTAAGCAACTGCAACCCTTCTGGAATGAGAGTACGCTTTATACCGATGCGGGAAGCACAAAAGCGAATGTAATTGCTGCGGCAGAAGTGGTATTCGGCGAGGTGCCTACTAACTTTATACCGGCACACCCCATTGCAGGTGCAGAAAGTAGTGGTGTTGCTGCATCAAAACCAGACTTATTTATAAATAAACGTTTAATTCTTACGCCTTTAGAATCAAGCAATAAAGACTTTGTCGATAAGCTGGGTTGCTTTTGGCACAAGATAGGCTCTATCGTTTCAGTTATGGCTGTTGACCATCATGATTCAGTACTCGCAGCCACTAGCCATTTACCCCATATTTTAGCCTTTTCACTGGTTGATTTATTAGGTAAAAAAGATGAGAAAGTAGAGATATTTAAATATGCTGCGGGAGGGTTTAAAGACTTCACCCGTATTGCCTCAAGTGATCCAACGATGTGGTTGGATATTTGTATGGCAAATAAAAAAGAATTAATTCCTTTAATTCAACAGCTCAAAGTTGGATTGGGAGAAATAGAACAAATGCTGGTTGATGAAAACAGTCAGCAACTTTTTGAAACTTTTACGTATGCCAAGCAAGCTAGGCAACGTTTCCTAAATCAATACGATAATGCTATGTCACAAATAATTAACTTTAATATTCAGCCTGGTGGAAGTTTGCGCGGAGAAATTCGTGTGCCAGGAGATAAATCAATGTCTCACCGATCTATTATGCTAGGTTCGTTAGCAGAAGGAGTGACTCATGTTAAAGGTTTTTTAAATGCTGAAGATGCACTGGCTACTTTAGCCGCTTTCAGAGCTATGGGTGTTGAAATTGAAGGACCTGTTAATGGTGAAGTGACCATTCATGGGGTAGGGAAACACGGTCTTAAAGAACCTAAAGAGCCTTTGTATCTTGGTAATTCAGGTACTTCAATGCGTTTATTAAGTGGTTTGTTGGCTGGGCAAAAATTTAATGCAGTGTTAACGGGTGATAAATCATTATCATCAAGACCGATGAAAAGAGTAACTGCGCCTTTGGCAACGATGGGGGCAATCATTGAAACCGAAGCTGATGGTACAGCTCCTCTACGTATTACAGGAACAGATCAATTAAAAGCAATTGATTACGTGATGCCAATGGCAAGTGCACAAGTAAAATCATGCATGTTATTAGCAGGTATGTACGCTGAAGGTGAAACCACGGTTGTAGAACCAGCTCCTACTAGAGATCATACAGAAAGAATGTTAAATGGTTTTGGTTATCCTGTACAACGTGATGGGGCTAAAGCAAGTATTACTTCAGCTGGTAAATTAACAGCGGCCAATATTGATGTACCCAGTGATATTTCATCGGCTGCATTCTTTTTGGTCGGGGCATCAATTGCTCCAGATTCTGATGTTACTTTAAAGCACGTGGGAATCAATCCGACACGGACAGGTATTATTGATATCTTGCGTTTAATGGGGGCTAATATTGAGGTGATGAATGAACGCTCTGTCGGTGGAGAGCCTGTAGCAGATTTACGTGTACGTTCTAGTCAATTGAAAGGAATAGAAATTCCTGAAGAATTAGTGCCTTTAGCGATAGATGAATTTCCTGTGTTATTTGTTGCAGCTGCGTGTGCAGAAGGCAAAACAACATTAACAGGCGCTAAGGAATTACGGGTTAAGGAATGTGACCGTATTCAAGTGATGGCTGAGGGTCTGGTTGCTTTGGGGGTTGATGCAACAGCAACAGAAGATGGAATGATTATTAATGGAAAAACAACAGATTCTATAGGGGGTGGTGAAGTGGATTCACATGATGACCATCGAATTGCCATGTCATTTTCTATTGCAGGCTTAAGAGCTACTGCACCGATTACTGTCCATGATTGTGAAAATGTTAACACGTCTTTTCCTGAGTTCCGTAACTTGGCGACACAATTGGGGTTGAACTTAACATGAATGTTCCAGTACTCACAATTGATGGGCCAAGTGGGGCAGGGAAGGGGACGGTAAGTCGTTCTGTTGCTAAAAAATTAGGGTGGCATTATTTGGACAGTGGGTCTATTTATCGCTCTTTAGCGATTGCGGTGTTAGACAAAGAAGTCGATTTACAGGAAGTCTCTAAAATCGTTCAAATTGCAGAAGGTTTAGTATTAGAGTTTGAATGTGGTGATGAATTGACAGTTAAGTTGAATGGCGCTGATATTACCGCAAGACTTCCAAGTGAAGCAACGGGGAATACTGCATCTATCATTGCAGCATACCCAGAAGTAAGAGCTGTTTTATTACAAAAGCAAAAGAGTTTTCGTCAAGCACCTGGGTTGATTGCAGATGGCAGAGATATGGGGACGGTGGTTTTTCCTGAAGCATCCAATAAAGTATTTTTAACGGCTAGTGCAGAAGAAAGAGCAAGTCGGCGATATAAACAGTTGAAAGAGAAAGGGATTGATGCTAATCTTGTAAAGATAACTAAAGAGATTGAAGCCCGTGATCGCAGAGATCAGGAACGTGCAACAGCACCATTAAAGGCTGCTGAAGGATCTCTTTTAATAGACTCTTCTAATTTATCAATTGATCAGGTAATAGAAGAAGTGATGAATTTGGTTCGATAATGAACCATAGGTGGTTGTTAAGTATGAATATTTAACAGCTTTATTTTTTAACTTTTAAAATATTAACTTGTTTACGCTTTTCAATTAAGTGAAGAGTAAGAAAAACAAGTGTGGGAAAGAAAAGATGAGCGAGAGCTTTGCGGAGATGTTTGAAGAAAGTCTAGTACGCACAGAAATGCGTCCTGGTGCTATGTTAATCGGTACAGTTATTGATATCGATAATGATTTTGTGATTGTCAGTGCACAAGCAAAATCTGAAGGTGTAATTCCAAAATGGCAGTTTTTAACGCCAGATGGTGAGCTTGAAGTCAATATTGGTGATGAAGTTGAAGTAGCACTTGACTTATTTGAAGATGGATTGGGATCTACGCTTCTTTCCCGAGATAAAGCTAAGAAAAATAAAGCTTGGGGCGAGCTTGAAAAAGCTTTTGAAGGCGACGAAACTATTGTTGGTCGTATTAATGGTAAAGTCCGTGGTGGTTTCACTGTGGCAGTGGGTGCATTGCGTGCCTTCTTACCAGGTTCATTAGTTGATGTTCGTCCAATTAGAGACACTACTTTCCTAGAAGGTCGTGATCTAGAATTTAAAGTCATTAAAATTGACCAAAAACGTAACAACGTTGTTCTATCTCGTCGTGCTGTAGTAGAAAAAGAATACAGTGCAGAAAGAGAAGAGTTAATGAAAACTCTTAAAGATGGCGCAGTAGTTAAAGGTATTGTTAAAAACTTAACTGACTACGGTGCATTCATCGACTTAGGCGGTATTGATGGTTTGTTACATATCACTGATATGGCATGGCGTCGTATTCGTCATCCTTCTGAATGTGTTGAAATCGGTCAAGAAATCGAAGTTAAAGTTCTTAAATTCGATAAAGAGAAAACACGTGTTTCATTAGGTATGAAACAAATGGGTGAAGATCCATGGAAAGAAATTGCAGAACGTTACCCAGCAGCAACACGTGTAAAAGGTAAAGTTAACAACTTAACTGATTACGGTTGTTTCGTAGAAATTGAAGAAGGCGTTGAAGGTTTAGTTCACGTTTCTGAAATGGACTGGACTAACAAAAACGTTAACCCATCTAAAGTGGTTCAATTAGGTGACGAAGTTGAAGTGATGGTTCTAGAGATTGACGAAGAACGTCGTCGTATTTCTCTAGGTATGAAACAATGTCGTACTAACCCTTGGGATGAGTTCGCAGCAATTCATAACAAAGGCGACAAAATTTCAGGAAAAATAAAATCTATCACTGACTTTGGTGTATTCATCGGTCTTGAAGGTGGAATTGATGGATTGGTTCACACTTCTGATATCACTTGGAACGAAGCTGATAAAGAAGCAATCCGCGCATACAAACGTGGTGATGAAGTTGAAACTATCATCCTTGCAGTTGATTCAGAACGCGAACGTATCTCTTTAGGTATTAAGCAACTAGAACAAGACCCATTCCAAAACTACATTGCTCTAAATGAAAAAGGTAGTTTGGTCAAAGGTACTGTAAAGTCTGTTGATGCTAAAGGTGCGGTGATTGAGCTTTCTGAAAACATTGATGGATACTTAAGAGCATCTGAAATTCAACGTGATCGCGTTGAAGATGCAAGCACTCTATTGAAAGTTGGCGAAGTAATTGAAGCTAAATTCATTGGCGTTGATAAGAAGACTAAGTCAATCTCTTTATCAATAAAATCTAAAGATAATGATGAAGAGTCTTCAGCTTTAAAAGAATATGGCTCTCAAGCTGGTTCTGGTTCTGCTACACTTGGAGATATCTTCAAGCAATTAGAAAAGTAAGATAGTCTTGTAAGGGGGATGCTATATTGCATCCCCCTTTTTATTTCTAGGATTGAATGTGACAAAATCAGAATTAATTGAAGCTTTAGCAAGACAGCTGCCTCATCTGGCTTTTAAGGATGTAGAGCTCGCTGTAAACTGTGTTATTGAACAAATGAGTGAAACTTTATCGACTGGCGACAGGATAGAGGTTAGAGGTTTTGGTAGTTTTTCTTTGCATCATAGGGCTCCACGTATGGGAAGAAATCCAAAAACAGGTGAGGCAGTTTCTTTAACTGCTAAATATGTGCCTCATTTTAAACCCGGAAAAGAACTTAGGGATCGTGTAGACGAATCTCGTGAAAAGTTCAAAATTATAGATTAATTATTCAACGCATTAACAAAACATATTGATGAAAATAATCCTTATTGCTGTACTTGTCTTTATTTTTATTATTGCGTTGATTTTTTCGCTACTAAATTTTCATTTAGTGCAAATAAACCTTGGCTTTACTTCATTATCTCTTCCATTGGCAGTAGCCTTGACTATTGAGTTGTTTGTTGGAATAGGTATTGGGATGCTTGTTTCTTTTCTTAAGATTTTAAAATTAAAGTCAGACTACTCGCAGTTAGATAAGCGATTCAATAATACTTTAAAAAAATAAGCTTAATTTTCCCGTTGAAAGAACTAACTTTTCTCTAGCGAAAGGTTAAATTCCAATATTGATCCTATCAATAATGACTGGACCCAAGCGGATCACTCGCTGAAAATCAGGGAAACGAAGCGACAGCGAAGTGATGATTTTTAGTCCGCAGTAGGCGCCACGGAACAAGCTGAAACCAAATGAATATAGTACGCGAGGGAGGCTAAAATTTTATCCCGATAAGTCGTCAAGTCAGTGAGGTAAGCTTTAACGGAGCGGATTTTATGCGGAGTTGAAGCTGGACTCAGGACGTACTGGAGCACTTTATTAATTCGTCCGAACGAAATGAGTCTTAGGGCATGGATGTCCTAAGATGATATGTAGCGACGGATGGCGCGCTAACGCCCAGTATGCCAAAAGTTATTATTGGGGGAGGTCAAAAACATATGTGCTTAATACCGCTGGGTTTTGCCATATGCTCACCCCAGCGAATAATAAGGGATTCAGCTCTTTTTTACCTTTAGCCTTAAACCTGCTCTTTTATAAACTCAACAATGTTTTCAAAAGTTATATCCTGGCTTTCACTACTCGTTCTTGCTCTATATTCAACATTTCCTGAATCTAAGCCTCTGTCACCCATCACAATGCGATGAGGAATACCAATGAGCTCCATATCAGAAAACATAAAGCCAGCGCGTACTTTACGGTCATCTAGTAGCACTTCAATACCAGCATCTTGTAATTTTTCATACATCTTATCAACCGCTGTTCTTAAACGTTCTGATTTATGCATGTTCATTGGGCATAAGGCAACTTGAAAAGGTGCTAAGTTGCTAGGCCAGATAATTCCTTTATCATCATGTTTTTGCTCAATTGCTGCTGCGACGATTCTAGATATGCCAATACCATAACAGCCCATTAGCATAGTTTGGTTTTTCCCGCCTTCATTGATAATAGAAGCTTTCATTGACTTGGTATATTTATCACCTAGTTGGAAAATATGCCCAACTTCAATACCACGGGCTAAAGTAATGGTTCCTTTTCCATCTGGGCTGGCATCGCCTTCAACAATAAGACGGAGATCTTCAGCTTGGGCTAAGGGTAGGTCACGCTCCCAATTAGCTCCTTGGTAATGCTTGCCATCTTGATTTGCCCCGCAAACAAAGTCTGATAATAAAGTGGCACTACGGTCAACAATCACCTTAAAATCAAGTCCAATGGGGCCAATAGACCCGGGTTTACAATGACAACTCGCAATGATTTCTTCATCGCTAGCAAATTCTAAAGGGGACAATACCCCAGCAATTTTTTCTGCTTTTAATTCATTAAGCTCGTGGTCGCCACGAAGTAATAAAGCCACTAAAGTATCGTCTTCACCCTTAACGATTAGTGTTTTTAAACATTGTTCAGTTGATACCTTAAAAAATTGACTGATCTGTTCAATGGTATGTTGATTAGGAGTGTCAATTAAAGCTAATTCAGCTGTTGCATCAGCTCGCGAACCTGCTGGCATGACTGCTTCAGCTTTTTCAACATTGGCAGCATATTCACTGTCTGTAGAAAATGCGATGGCATCTTCACCTGAATCCGCTAATACATGGAATTCATGGGAAATTGCACCGCCAATAGAGCCTGAATCAGCAATAACAGCGCGATATTTAAGACCAAATTTATCAAAAATATTGCTATAGGCCTGATACATTACATCATAAGTTTGTTGTAATGATTCCTGATCTAAGTGAAATGAATAAGCATCTTTCATGATAAATTCACGTGAACGCATAATGCCAAAGCGTGGACGGATTTCATCACGAATTTTAGTTTGTATTTGATAATAAGTAATAGGCAGTTGCTTATAACTTCTTAGTTCATTTCTGGCTAAATCAGTCATTACTTCTTCATGTGTTGGGCCTAAGCAAAAATCGCGGTCGTGACGGTCTTTAAGGCGGGCTAGTTCTGCACCATAAAGCTCCCAGCGACCTGTTTCTTGCCATAATTCAGCGGGTTGCAAAGTGGGCATTAACACTTCTAGTGCTCCCGCTTTTTCCATTTCTTCGCGAGTGATTTTTTCTACTTTGCGTAATACTCTCAACCCTAACGGTAACCATGTGTATAAACCAGAAGCTAATTTACGAATTAAGCCTGCTCGAATCATTAATTTATGGCTTGAAATTTCAGCATCCGCTGGGATTTCTTTAACCGTGCTAAGAGGGAATTGAGATGTACGCATGTGTAATTTAATAAATAGAAATAAAAACAGCTATTTTACCGACTAAATTGGATTTAAGCTGAATAATATTTAAAAGAAACCAATCACCATAGCTTGTACAACGGACTCATCCACACCTTTTACCCCAAATTTGTTATACCAGTATGAATATTCTGTACCGATATAAAAGGTGTTAGATTTTGTACCGATTAAGTCACCAACATCAACTAAAATTTGTGGTTGGGCTAGTATATGAAAGTTACCTGAGTTATTTGTATTGCCCGTACGAAAGTCAGTAAACCCTCTGAATTTAAATTTAACTGAAGCAATTTCAA
>CAZMQH010000072.1:0-10137 GCA_964568245.1 uncultured Methylomarinum sp. | reverse complement strand
TGGGAGCCTACATCTCGATGTTCCAGTTTTATTGATTAGACGTAACTACCAGGGGAGTCAGTAATAAATAATGTACCTAGATCTCGTAGGATTTTTATTTCTCCTTGGTTGTTCTCAAGAGAAGCATAGTTACTCTATGTGCCGATTGAGAAGAGCCAAGGAGGGATAAAAAGACAAGAGAGCTGGGTATATTATTTGTTACTGCCTCCCCAGTATAGTTTCACCACGTTATACCTGAATTTATACGTTTAAAGGGACAATCCTGATAAGATATTAAAACTTTTACCACAAGCAGCTTGAGGTGGTTTAAAGCCAGTTTCCAAAAACAGACTTTGATGGGCCTACCATCATCTTCCAATGAGCTTATACACATCTGAAAACTATTTTCTTATAGCGTCAACTTGTGTGCCTGTGGCACACTCCCTGATTTTCAGCGCCAGACTCTTTATTAGAAAATCTAAAAAACATTAAAACCTCTACTTTTCAAAAATAATTCCGATAATCATATTAATTTATATTATTGATTCTAAAATATCTTTTAATTCTTGTTTCTTTTGATCTGTTAGCGGTCTAAGTGGGCGTCTTGCCTGCCCTGCAGAAACTCCTTTCATTTCCAGACCCGATTTAACAGTGGAAGCCAGCCCCCCTTTGACAATAAATTCTAACAGAGGAAGCTGTTGATAAAATAATGACCTTGACTTGCCGAGATCACCTTTCTTAATCGACTCAAATAGTTTTTTAGGTAAATCACCTATAAGACTCGGAGCAACAGTACACCACCCCTGAGCTCCTGCATTTAATGCTTCAAGAGCAATATAATTACAGCCATTAAAGAAAGGGACAGAGCCATTAGACAGACTATAAATTTGATGCATTCTTTGAATATCTCCTGTGCTCTCCTTAATCATGCTTGCATTTTCAATGTTACTAATCATTGAGAGCATGAATTCCGGTTGCATGTCGACACCACAAGTTGCAGGGTTGTTATAGATCATGATAGGAATTGAAATTTCTGCAGAAATGGCTGCGTAATGATCATATATTTCATCTTCAGATAGTTTATAGTATGAAAAAGGAGAAACCATAATGGCATCAGCACCCTGCTTATTAGCAAATATGGCTCTTTCAACTGCTTTTTTTGTTGTTAGCTCAGAAATTCCAATAATAACGGGGACTCGTCCATTAACATGTCTAACCGTAAATTCAGCTACTGATTTCCATTCCTCATCTTCTAAGTAAGCACATTCTCCAGCACTGCCTAGTCCAGCAATGACATCCGCGTCATCTTTAAGTAAATCATCAATAATTTGCCCAAGAACATCAAGATTAACTTGACCATTTTCCTGATGAAATGGTGTTACTGTATAAGCAATAATTCCTGTTAGTGCTGTATTTGTCATGACGCTTCCTCCCGAATAGCAAGTTGTCCTAAATTTTGCAGCATAGGCGCATTTTCACAGGCCAAATATTTTGCTGTATTCTCTTTATCAAGATTGAAATGATGGTGCCAGGCCCAGCTAGGAATATAAAGGGCATCTCCCACTTCCCATTCTATTTTTTGATCCTCAATGATTGAATATCCCTTACCTTCAAGAATATAAACGACTGTTTCATAGGTGTGCCGGTGCTTATTAGATTTACCAGCTGGTAACAATCCTCCAATGGTCATGCTAAGGCTATGACTAGGTAAATTGACTATATGTACTGGGTGTTTACGCTCTTCAGAAAACTGTTGATGAACACTCTCTTTTTCGACACCTTTATGAATTAGTTTTTCTGGCAAGTAGGCTCTCAATTGAGCAGGTGTTTCACCAAAGTCTGCCGAACTAAATTTTTTTGCTGTCATTTTTAAACCCTCATTAAATAACAGTGCTTTTTTGCACTGAGTTAAAGAATCTCATAAAATAGTTTGAAAGTATAAGTTTATATTATTATCATATTGATAACATTTATGAATCAATTAAATATCAAGGGGGCTTGCAATGGAACTTAGACATTTGAGGTATTTCACCGTGGTAGCTGAACTACAACATTTTCGCAAAGCCGCTGATAAACTATGTATTACTCAACCGGCCTTATCTAACCAGATTAAACAATTAGAAAAAGAGCTAAACACTAAATTGTTTGAACGTGTAGGACGGAGAGTCAAATTATCAGAAAGTGGTGAGCTGGCCTTGACTGTCACTAAGCGAATATTAAATGAAGTTGAACTTTTGAAAGAAACTGTTTCAGATTTAGAAGCAGGCCTGACAGGCAGCCTTAAAATTGGTGTGTTACAAACTATTAATGCCGTGTATTTACGCAATTTAGTTGTCGAGTTTGACCGGAAGCACCCTAACATTTCGTTAAAGGTTGAAGAGATGGCTAACCATCAGATTGAAAGCAAAGTAATTAATGGTGATATAGATATTGGTATTGGGTTTATATTAAAAAAAGAATATAAAAATATTCAGTTTGAAAAGTTATTTAATGAAAAGTGGAAGCTGGTTCTATCACCTGCTAATGCCAAATTAGCTAAAGATATTATGCGAGGAGAGCATCATCGCCTTAAACCCGTTTTGCTCCCTGAGGGCTTTGAAACCAGAAGAATTGTAATCAACTATTTTACAGAAAATCATATAAAATACGACAACATAACGGAAGTCAATACTATTTATTCTATCCTTGATTTAGTAAAAAGTGGCTTGTCTTTTAGCATTCTTCCCGAAGCATTTTCAGAACTAAAAGCAAACCATAGGCTAGCATTGTTTGATTTAACCCCTGAGCTTCCCCCTCGAACTATAGGGCTTCTTATGGCTAAAAATAAAGTTAGAAAAAAAACTGTCGAAGAGTTTTGCAAATTAATAAAAAACCTACTCATTAGTGCCTGAAAGGAAAACCCAGAAGTATTGATATATAAAGGGGGGCAGTGATTTATTTATTTTAATATTTTGGATAAATCACGAATATCAGCATGAATTTAACGAATCCAGAGATTTTAATTCTGATTCCAGAAAATGTTCAAATCAATATTCCCTCTGAACCCCATGCTTAATTGGGTTATTTTGAGAAATGAGTGGATAATATATTTTATATTTTCTGATATTGGCGTATGGTATTTGCCCTTCATCGTTTCGCGTAACCTTTATCTCACATAAATATTGCTTTAACAAGGAGGAGCGTAGGGGGTTTACCCCGAGTAGTCCTTGTTAAATCAATGTGTTGTGGGTGGAGAGAAGTGACGATGATGGGCAAATATTTGCTCTGATTCGGAGCAGTGTGATTTATTCCTTTGTTCTAAATCTTCATTGAAATACCTTTTTTCTTAAAACTAGTTACCCAGTCAAAATTTAGAAGAGCCGTTTATTTATTGCAAGTTGCCAACCCTTACAGGCCCCACTCAGTTTTGTCACCAATAGCCCCCCGCTTCCGCACCACTTCTGGCATATTATGGTAGCCCATAAAGAAAAAACCTAAACACCGTTCACCTTTATTTAACCCCAAAGGTTCTGCCATAAATTTGATAAATTCTGGCGTACTCCAATAGCATCCTACATCATAGGCTGTACAGGTGAGATACATATTCTGTACAGCACAGCCAACGGCAGCAATTTCCTCCCATTCAGGCAAGCTTTCTTTGGGGTCGCGTTGCATGTTTATTATAATGACAGTATCGGCCAACATTGGCTTTTTTCGTACTGCGTTATACCAGGGCTCTGAAAATTTCTGTTCAGGGCTATGCGCTTTATACGTATCAGAGAGCAGAATGCCTAATTGTTCTAAGGCCGCCCCCTGAATAACTTTGAATCGCCATGGCTCTGTTTTTCTATGATTTGGCGCCCAATTTGCGTTCTCTAAAACCTGCTCGATAATTTCCTTAGGTATGGGTTTATCATTATACGAATTAGGTAAAATAGAGCGCCGCTTTCTAATCAGGCCATTAACCTGTTCTGGTGATATTTTATTCATTTGATTATTTTATGGTAAAAGTAATTGAAAAAATAAATGATTCAAAATCAAAACACAATTTCAACAATAGATTATTAGATTATTGCACATTTACGTAGCTGTACATGAGTCTTTCAAGTTTATTGACCATTCAAAGTGAGTGTCAATTATTTATTTACATGCAAATAAATAATTGACAATAAAGAGACCTTAGGTTTCCCGTTAGAGATCTAAGGTCTACCTATGTGAAGGGCGACTGCTATTTTTCGCCCTTTGCTTATTTTAGAAATTTATTAAAAAAGGTGTACAAATGAAGTAACTGTATAGTTATACCTGATTTATAAATTTAAAAGGGCAACCCTGATAACATTAACATGGCTAGAACTTGACGATTTGGTGGACAGTGTTTTGTCCATCAACCCCTAAGGCAAACAGGAGTAATTGGGTATCAAGTCGTTTTTTTCTGCATTAAAATCAATTGATTTAATAAGCCACGGTGAATTAATGTGCAGTGCTTGTTGAAATAATTCTGTCATCATAAAAAACGAGTTTTAGTAGGGAATAGGCTCAGCTGATTATAATATACCCACTCGAAATTCAAAAGAGCCATTCATTCTCTCTGTATACAGGAGGAGGCTAAAAGCAACCAGCTGAAGCTGGGTTTTAACCCTCCCCAAGGCGAGACAATAAACCAAGCTAAGTTCCCTCAGAAAAAACGATTGTTCTTCGGCCTGAGATAATAATACGATGTTCAATATGGGCTTTAACTGCGCGCGCCAAAACTAAACGCTCAATATCTTTACCTATCATCACTAAATCTTCGGGGTTATCGTCATGGATAACGCGCTCAACATCCTGTTCGATGATCGGCCCTTCATCTAAATCGGCGGTTGCATAATGAGCTGTAGCCCCGATAATCTTCACGCCCCGCGCATAAGCTTGATGATAAGGTTTTGCCCCTTGAAAGGCAGGTAAAAAACCATGATGGATATTAATGATATGGCCAGCATGCTGTTGCACAAAACCTTCAGACAAAATTTGCATATAACGCGCCATCACAATCAAATCAATATTATATTGTTTCAGTAGCGCATTAATCTGAATTTCTTGCTGAGGTTTGGTCTGTTTGCTAATAGGCAAATGATAAAACGGCACATTAAACTGATTTGCCATATTTTCTAAATCATTATGATTACTTATAACTAAGGGTATATCACATTTCAGTTCACTTTCTTGCTGGCGAAGCAATAAATCATAAGGACAATGTGATGCGCGTGTCACTAACAATGCAACACGGTAAGGCTGACCAGAATAACGTACTGACCATTCTAGTTCTGCCTGCTTGGCAAATTCTGTAAATTGCTGTTCTAGCTCGTCATGGCTCAATTGGCCATCATCTTCAAGTTTGATCCGCATAAAATACTGACTGCCTTGAGCATCAGTATATTGCTGACAATGAAAAATATTATATTGGTGCTGAAAAAAAAACCCCGTAATACTAGCGACCAAGCCTTTTTGGTCGGGGCACTGGATAAGAAAAATAATAGCTTTCATAAAATGTCTGTTGAATTAACGTTTAAGTTGCATCTGGATTTGATTGTTTTTGGCATCGCTGTCTAAAAACAATTTCGATGGGTCGATAATTGCGTAGGCAGGTTTTTGATCAACAATAATGTTAATTTCTGCCTGCTTTCCATCCCAAATATAACTTTTTATTAAATTCGGTTCAACATTATTATTTTTGGAGTAAATACCAATTTCCACAGCTATTGCTGTTTTTCTGGAACTGGGTGATCGTTTACTTATATGTGTGGATCGATGCGGTTTTATCTTGACTTGATAGCGACCATCAGTAGTTGGACTGTATTCTGCCAATTCAATGTGCTGACTATAGTCAATTATTTGGGTAAAATACTCTGTTAGCAAAGCAGTTTTCTCAGCTGGAATTTTCCTGAGCAGATACTGATACAGCCTATCAGCTGTTGGGTAGACTGTATTTTTAACCAGCATATCATGGTAAAAACTACTGAGCAGATGGTTCAAGTCTTGGTCGCCAATGGTTTCTGCTAGCGCATTAAGCGCTAATGAGGCTTTAAGGCGATATACATATTCATCCCCTTCCCCCGATACAATAGTTGCTTCACTTTCACTTTGAGGCGCTCTGAAAAAGAAATACCGCCTCATATTACGCTGTATATATTTTTCGGTCAGCATCTGGCTACCATAAGTATTTTTAATCACTCGGTGCGCCAAGTATTCTGGAATAGCTTCGGCAATCATATTGGACACTTTACCGCTGGCTAATTGATGAGCCCACCAATGCTTTGCGATGGCGCGGGTAATCATATAATCTGCATATGCAGGCGAGTTATCATTTCGATAATCACCATTCCACACCTCGTTTTCAGGTATTAAAACAAGGCCTGCATAGGTTTGTACGTCTTTTATGATTTTGCTTGTTTTTACGATACGTAATTCTGGGTAAGGGTATGGACCAAAATACTGGCTTAGAAAGGTCAATGCCCGTTTGCTGGCCTCCATGATATGGCCCACATTGGCTTGGTGTAGTGGGTGGCTGTATACTTTGACTTTAACGACTGTCTTTAGTTTTGAATCTTGCCATTCTGACTGTTCAACCTGATAGCTACCCGAAAGAAAAGCAAATTGATTCCTGTCTTTCGCTGTTGAGATAAACTGAGCATAGTGTCTCCCATTTTCTGTCCACTGCCGCTTTAACTGGCCTGGTGCAATGGCAGTTTGCTCGGCAGTCGTTCCGATAGTGATATCCCAATTGATTATATCCTCAGAACGCTCAATTGTTAGCGGCTTTGGCAGATTTTGTTTATTGCGCTCAGTTATGCGAGATAATTCCCGAGTTGGATCATAATTAAAAATGGGTAATAGAGATTCATTTAAAAAACTGCCATTGACAACCAAGTCTTTGGGTAGCGGCCCATTATTAAACCCAATATATCGCAGTGTAGAATGAAGGGTGAGTGAGATTGACTCACCCGCTAATAACGGAGTTGGCAGAAGGTAACTGCTATAGCGATGGATTAAATCTGTTTTTTGCGCTTTAAGGCGCTGGCCATTGACTTCAATAGAATGGATAGTGACATGGTCGCGCATCGTCAGGTGCAAGGTATCAATCGATCTAGCATCAGTGTTGTGTAGCTGAAGAGTGACAGTGTAATCCGCTTGGCGCTGCCCTGGGTAAAACTCAAGATACATCTTGACATGCTTAATGCTTGGAGTAGGTAGCAATGCTAGTTTCTGGTAACGTCTCTCGTAATCAGCACGTCTAACTTGCCACTGTTCTTTTGTTACATAGTCATTAAGGACGTGTTGATTATAGAGAATAACGCCCGCTGCTATCATTGTTAACCCAACAGTAGCGAGACCCCAAATAGCTGATTTTGGGGTTAGGCGACTTTTTGCTAACCCTAACCGCTCTGCAAAGCTTGCATTACTTCCTCGATTCCAAAATAGCGTTGCTATGTACACAACAACTGCAGACCCAGATAGCCAATACAAGCCATACCAGAATAGTTTTATAGTTTGTGCGCCATAACCATAAAAAACTGAATATTTATGGTGGGTCTCATACATCTGCATCAGCATTTCGTGCTCAAATGCTTTTGATTCAATACCAAATATGCTGAAGTAGAGCAGTAAAACACTAATTGAAAACCCTTTAATGCGATCATTGACTAATACGCAGATACCAAAGACAAAAAAACTGATTTGTAAAAGATGGGGGAAGTAGATCAGATACAGATTAGTAAAATATAAGCTTACATCTATATCGTAATGGCCGTTTATCAGTTGGGTAATAATGCCGCCCACAATAACCAATGTGGGGAATATCAAGGTTAATCCGCTCAATGCTAATAATTTTGAGCCATAAAAAATCCAATCTGGTGCGGGTGTGCTGTCTACAATGGAATCAAGGCCAACGGAGCGTTCCCGATAAATCAGTGTACCGGCCATAAAGGGCAAGGAAATAAAAGTAAGCATCCACAGCGCCCTTTTACTTTCCACCATTGCACTGGTCAATGGAAGCAGGCTGTCAAAATGAAAATTCTGCCAGCTCATATTATTGACCATCACCCAAGCGGCGCAGAGAATAAAAATTGCAATGAACAACGGTTCTTTTAATATTGTGGTTATTTCAAATATGGCTTGATCAAATAACAAGCGAATTTGTGAGCGAGGGGATGAAGTTTGATGTGGCTCGGCCGTATGTACCGTTGTTGTTTTTGTTGCGCTAAATTCTTCCTTAATTTTTTTCTGAGGTGAATCCCTGCCTGCCAGATAATCAGTAAAATTAAAACGAAAAGAAGTGAAAATCAATAAGCATAGTCCTGTGCCAACCCATAGCAAACGGTTGTATAGCAACATGCCTGAAAAAGGGATAAATGCAGTATTTCTCTGTTCAACATTCCAGTATATAGTGCTGTCATGGACGGCATGAAATGCAGTCGGGTTTATTAATTGAAACCAATCATGCCTGCCATATTTAGAAAGCTGTACAGCAATAATTGAACCCAGAAACAACACCATGGTGGCAATCAGCGCGGCAGCATACTTTCGAGTCAGTACAACCGATGAAAACACAATGGCAGCAGACATAAACATGGTCGGCAATAAAATTTTAATATAGCCATCAAGCAGATAAATAATGGGGAAACTTAATACCCGTTCCGGTTCCACGATGCCAAGCGCGATAGCAGCATGGGGAGCTATTAGTAGGGAAAGGCTGGCAATAACAATAATCAGCGCAAGGGCTGTAAAGCTGCCTAAAAAACGCCCCCAGAAATAACTTTGCTCATGAATTGGCAAGGCATACAGCCAAGCCCCTGTATTGCTTGAAAGGTCTCGGTGGATTGGGTCTGCCATCAATAAGGGAAGTGCAATATAGGCAACAAAGCCCTTAATGGCTAGCAAGATATAAATTATCAGCGGTGCATTAAAATAAACCTCACCATGTGCCCCCCACAGCTTTGGGTCTTGGCCTAGTTTCATTGTGGAAAAAAACCAAAAAACAAACAACACAGCACAAGTAATCCAGGTAGATCGACTACTTAGACGATATTTCAGTTCATGAACAAAAATAGTAAAAAACATGCTCTGGCGCCTTTAGTTTGCTGTTGCTAGGGTAGCAAAATAGACATCTTCCAGCATGACTTCATGCTGCTCAAAGCCGTCATCCGGTTGCGTGTGGGCATATACTCTCAGATATTTTTTACTGCGGGTAAAGTAGCTGGATATAACCTTGTGCTCTTTATAATATGCAGGCTCTTCATGACTGGCCACTTCTTTTACCCAGATGTTACCGCGATAAAGGTCGATGGCATTTTCTGGTGTATCGCAGAGCAAAATACGCCCTTGATGAATAATGGCCATACGCTCACATAAGCTGTTTACATCTTCAACAATATGGGTGGAAAGCAAAATGATAGTATTTCTTCCAATTTCACTAAGAAGATTATAAAAACGGTTTCTTTCGCTGGGGTCTAGCCCCGCTGTCGGCTCATCAACGATGATCAGTTTTGGGTCGCCAAGCAGTGCTTGGGCAATTCCAAATCGCTGTTTCATACCGCCAGAATAACCGCCAAGTTTTTGTTTTCGAACTGAATATAAATTGACTTTGTGCAGTAAAGCATCGACGGTTTCGTTGCGAGTCTTCTTATTAGTAAAGCCTTTAAGCTGTGCAATATGGTCAAGCAATGCATACGCAGTAACGTTGGGATATAAGCCGAATGCCTGTGGCAGATAGCCCAAGTTTTTGCGGAGTTTGGTTTTTTGTTGCAAAATATCTATATCATCCAGATAAGCATTACCGCTATCGGGCTCCTGGAGGGTTGCCAAGGTTCGCATCAGGGTAGACTTGCCTGCGCCATTTTGTCCCAGCAAACCAAAAAGCCCTTCATCAATTGTCAAAGAAATACTTTTCAGTGCTTCAACACCATTATTGTATCGTTTTGATAGGTTTTGGATTTTTAATTGCATTTGTCTGTAATTTGGATAATAGGTAGTTGAGAAGTAAAAGGTATTTAAGGAACGTGTATGGAATAACTTCCCGAAATTATAACGCAGGATTTTTACTCCAGTTGGAAATCGGGAAGTTGTTTCATGCACGTTCCTAAGGATCATGTACGAGGTGCTCAACTTATTTCGTGCTCGTTCCTAGAGCAGGATATAAGATGT
>CAZMQH010000071.1:5626-10246 GCA_964568245.1 uncultured Methylomarinum sp. | reverse complement strand
TTTTCACATATTATCAAAAATATCTTTCTTGATTTGATAAAAGGTATCTATTCAGTATATTAATTAAAAGCCATAACGTAGGAGCGTCCGCCCTCGGCGCGATTTATAATCGATTATTTCTAAAGTACAGTTATTTAAAGGCACTAAATTAAGTTACATTTAAAGTACAAAAAACTGTTTTTGTACTCCTACTTTTAAAATCCTTCTCCTCACTGCACCATAAGCGTTTACTCTGCACCAAAACAAGCTATTTAACCCCTCCTACTAATACCAAGTAAAACACTAGGTATTTTTATTACTTATAAATCATTATGATAGAGCAAAACATACCTTTGGCATATATTCTGCTATCATTAAAGTAATCGGGTGTTTTCACCCCACTTTTGATACCACTCACAGAAACAATATGCTATTCGGTCGTAATAAAAAGAATCCCATTACCATTGCAGATAAGAAAGTTGAAAAGTGGACTTATTCAACTTGTGGCTACTGCTCTACTGGCTGTTCAATTGAAATTGGCTCTAATATCGATGGCATTCCTGTGTCCTCTCGTGGTGTAGGAGGGGCCGATGTTAATCAGGGAAAACTGTGTTTAAAAGGTATTTTTGGACATGAATTATTTGAGTCTTCTGGACGGGGTAAAACACCACTCATAAGAAGTGACTTCCATGAACCTTGGGAAAATACTGATTGGCGTGCTGCCACATCTAAAATGGCGGATGAAATTAAGCGTATTCAATCAACTTATGGCCGAGATGCTTTTGCTATTGTTTCAACAGGGCAAATTTTAACGGAGGGTTTTTATACTTTAGGCAAGCTAGCTCGTGGTGTGATTGGCACAAATAACTATGATGGTAATACCACCCTTTGTATGGCTTCTGCCGTATCGGGTTATAAGCGTTCTTTTGGTTCTGATGGCCCTCCTGGCTGTTATGAAGATTTTGAACATACAAATTGCTTAATTGCCTGGGGCTCTAATCTACCAGAACAGCACCCTATTATTTATTGGCGGATGAAGGAAGCGCAGGAAAAACGTAACTTCCCCCTTATTGTTGTTGACCCTCGCGTCACTATGTTGGCCCAAAATGCTGATATGCATTTAGCCATTACTCCTGGCACTGATGTGGTTTTACAAAATGCCTTAATGCATGTGATTTTGGCTGAGGGATTAGAAGATAAAGACTATATAAAAGCCAACACTAATGGATTCGAACAATTAGAAAAAGAGGTTCAAAAATACGACCCAACCACTGCCGCTAAAACCTGCGGTATTGATGAAGATACCATTCGCCATGTTGCGCGCTTATATGCCAATGCAGGTGCGGCAATGAATATATGGACCATGGGGATTAACCAAAGTACTCATGGTTCTGATGGTGTGGTGGGTTTAAATAACCTCAGTTTATTGACCGGTAATATTGGTAAAAAAGGCGGCACTAGCTTATCTATTACTGGGCAATGTAATGCCATGGGGACTCGGGAGTGGTCTTCTTGTTCTGGTCTGCCCGCTTACCGTCAACTTGAAAACCAACAAGATCGTGAAGATATTGGCAAGTTCTGGAATGTTGACCCTGAATTTTTCCCTAAGCAACGGGGTATGGCGCAAACGGATATTTTCCCTGCTATTGAGACCGGTGAAATTAAAGGTTTATGGTTAGTAGGTACTAATCCAATGACCTCTATGCCGAATACCGCACGGATTCGTAAAACATTAGAAAAACTTGAATGTTTAATCGTACAGGATTCTTATTTGGATGTGGAAACTACCGACTATGCCCATATCTTTTTACCTGCTGCAATCTGGGCAGAAAAAGAAGGCTGTTTCACCAATACTGAAAGACGCGTCAATATCGTCCGTAAAGTCAAAGAACCTTACGAAAACACTAAAACTGATTTACATATTTTTAATGAAGTGGCCAAACAGTTTGAGCAATCTGAAAAAATGATTTTTCCTGATAAACCTGCTGAGGTTTTTGAAGAAATGCGTCATTTATCTAAAGGTAGACTGGTTGATATTTCGGGTATGACTTATGATTTGATTGAGAAAAATCGAGGTATTCAATGGCCTTACACACAAGAACAAGCGGACCAAGGTGAAACTCCAGCTAAAGGAGGAAAGCGTTTATATACCGAAGAAGCTACTTTCCGCTATGCCGATGGCAGGGCTAAATTAATCCCCCTACCCTTTATTGATAATAATGAAGTGCCTGATGATAAATATCCTTTCTGGTTGAATTCAGGTCGCTTAGTGGAACATTTCCATACTCGTACGCGTACAGGAAAAATTGCTAATAACAATAAATACAGCCCTACCCCCTTTATGGAGATGAATCCTGATGCTGCGGCTAAATTGGGAGTTATACATCAAAGCTACGTTCGAGTGGTTTCAAGACGTAGTGATGCTGTGGTCATGGTAATGCTCACTCAAAGAGTACCAAACAATATGGTGTTTATCCCTTTTCACTTCTTTGATTGTGTTAACCGCTTAACGTTGGGTTTATTAGACCCGCATTCGCGCCAACCGGCCTTTAAACAGGCTGCAGTGCGGATTGAGCATATCAACCAACAAGAAGCGGCACTCATTAATAAGGAAGCGAGAAGTTTTTAATTTCTGCTCACAAATCCTTATTCATGAAGAAACCAGCATAAAAAACATATGACTATTAATAAACCTCAGGTTAAGGCCCCTTCTACCCATACTCTAACAAACTTATGATTAAAGTACGCAGTGACGAACCTAAATATGCCCATCTTTGGGATAAAGAAACTAAAGCTAAAAACCGTTACGGAAAAGATATTGAATTAACCGAAGAAGGCGATGAACGTCGCGATAAAAGTCTTAATATCAATGGTGATGCTGGAATTGGCGACAACCCTAACCGTAATAAACAACATGGCTTCTTCTTAAATGCAGATAACTGTATTGGTTGTCATGCCTGCGAAGCCGCTTGTAGTGAAAAAAATGACACTCCAGCTCATATTTCCTTTCGTTCGGTTGGATTTGTTGAAGGGGGAACCTACCCTGATTACCAACGCCTTAATATTTCTATGGCCTGTAATCACTGTGATGACCCTGTATGCCTAACAGGGTGCCCAACCCGAGCTTATACTAAATTTACTGAATATGGTGCGGTATTGCAAGACCCTGATATTTGCTTTGGTTGTGGCTACTGTACTTGGGTATGTCCTTATAATGCTCCCCAGTTAGATCCTGTTAAAGGTGAAGTCAGCAAATGTAATATGTGTGTTGACCGTCTTGAAGTAGGCTTAAAACCTTCTTGTGTGGCCGCCTGTTTAGGTAATGCACTGGATTTTGGGGTGATTGAAAATATCCCCGAAAACCGTGATCAAGCTATTACTGAAATACCTGGCTTCCCAACCACTGATATTACCAATCCTAATATTCGTTTTCAGCAGAAAAAACAAAATCACCGTGAAATGACCCGTACAGATTCTGCGCCGATAAAATATCATAAAGATGATGCTAAAGGTATCTACACGCCGGTTGTTGATGAAAAAATGGGGCAAGACAAACACTGGAATTTTCGCAAACTGTTAACCAGTCATGAAAGTGCTCATGTAATTTTCACCTTATTTACTCAAGCAACGGTGGGTGCCTTTTTAATGCTAATTTTAGGCCCGGTTTTTGGATTGGCTGGCTTTGAATTATTACAAGAATATTCAGTACATATCAGTTTAGTACTCACAATCTTTGTGATTAGTACGATTGGTCTATACAAACTAAACATGCATTTAGGCAAGCCTCATCGTTTTTACCGTGGTTTTAATAACTTACGTTTATCACCTGTCAGCCGTGAAATTGCAGGTGTATCCATGTTTTACACTGGGCTACTGGGTTATGCTTTCTTGGCTATATTCGATAATGCACTTCTCAATATATTCGCCACTATTTTTGCTTATTTAGCAGTGATCAGCGGCCCTATCGGCTTATTTTTTATGTATAAGTTATACCGCATTCCTGCCCGTCCCTTTTGGGATCATTGGCAAACAGGGACTGCATTTGTAGGCTCTATGTTAAGTTTAGGTGCATTGATTATTGCTGCTGTTAGCCTTATTGCTTTGCCTTTATCGACAATAACTGAATTGATTTCTACACTGACGATGATTATGGCAGCAGGTTTATTAATCGAAGCAGTCGGCCATATATTACATGCGCGTGATATGAAAAACATTGATAATGAAGGTGCAGCTTCTTACTATGTACAAACCACTGAATATGGTAAATCTTACCTATTGCGCAATGGGCTATTAGCCTTTAGTCTATTTCTTACGGGGTTGATTGTATTGACCGATTTATCTGATGTCTTTGGCTTAATCGTAGCTAGCCTGTTAGCGGTAACGGTTATTTTTATGTCAGCCTTTGGACGTTCATTATTTTTCGTGTTAGTGATTCCAACCACTATGCCAGGTGCATTCTTTTGGAAAAACCAAGGATTTGTCGACCATGCCCGTGAAACAGGTTTAGCCGATTCACCTCAACATGGCGTGGTTTATGAAAGACACCATGCCTTTAAAGTAGATGAATTAATCCAGACCATTAAAGAAAACTCACTCAATGATATGCTTGAACATGTTAAGTGGATTTTTGGGAAGAAATAG
>CAZMQH010000071.1:0-5526 GCA_964568245.1 uncultured Methylomarinum sp. | reverse complement strand
TCATAACCCAGTTGTTTTTCAAGCATTGAAATAGATGATTTAACCTCATCTAAATACGCTTTCCAGCTTTCCATTTCTTCAATATCAACGACGGCCGTATCAAGCTCATTAAGCACTTCAGTTAGTTTACTGACTTTTCCCATGGCTGATTTATGCTGCTTTTTTATGGCTATCGCCTTTTCTTTTTCGGAAGGCTCATTGTATTCAACAGGTTCGGCAGAGGCTTTTACCGCTTCTTTAATAATACTGGTGGTAATCTGTTTATCTTCAGCTTTGGTTTCTACCACAACTTTATCCAAAACAGTTATTCGCTCTCCCTTGGGTGCTTTTGCTAAAGCAACCAATTGAGGCGTGGTTATTTCAGATAGATCAGAAACTGTCGCAATAAGTTTGGCGGGAGAAGTAGTCAACTTAACAACAACCGACTCCTCCACTTCATCACTCTCTTGCTCAGAAGTGGCATCATCTGTTGAAGGTGTAATCGTATCAGTTATATTACTAGCTTCATCAGACTGCTCTATCTTACTTTCTACCGCAGAAAGTAATTCTTGCTGAACTTCCCCAGCTAAGGCCAACTCATTCAACCTGGATTTCTTTAGATGTAGCGTAGCTTCTCCCCATGCGTAGTAAGAATCAAAACCTAGTACTTTATAAGCTTTAGTATCCCGCATTTTATGACAAGCAATAATGGCTATATCTTGTCCTTGCTTTATTTGCTCAAGCCCCTCTTTTGCTTGTTGTTCTAATTCTTTTGCTCTTTCTATTGAGGGAGATTGATTGATTACTTCGTTATTCATTTAGTTTTGTTCAGCCTAGTTATATACTTCGCATCCGTGATAGCGCGAACTATAGTTAATGTAAATTGAGCATTATAATATAGCTTGCTCGGCCTATATGGCTTAACAACAAACTTAGCCCATTTATTACAAGTAAATCCTTTCTTTAACGTCTAAGTTATTATGATAATTAGCTATTTATTTTTATACACACTTCCTGTGGATAACTCTGTGGATTAACCGTTACAAGTTGCGCGAACCCTTGATAGGTATTGCACTTTAGTTAAATTGTATGAAAAATACACTGAGCACTTCAACCAGATACATTTCAATCACTTATATTTGTCAATAGCCTCAATTTTTGCTTATAAAAACAATTTATTTCTTTTCCTGTGAATTCATTATAGCTATGTGTATAAGCTATTGATTTTATATTTTCTGAGAGAATTGTTAATCGAATAGCCTATTTGATTATAGATGTATTTATCGTCAAGGAAATTTAGTTAACCAAGTACTAACTCTAGACTTTAATAATCTATACGCTATATTTAAATGACAGAGATAAAAGCAGGTATTATTTTCTGCCCCACCCTCTTCTTTAATCATAAATTGATAACAAATATAGGCTTTAAAATGGACTTCACACCCCTACTTAATCAGATAATGGGACCACTATGGTATTTGCTTCCCTTTTTTCTTATATTGACTGTTGTTAAAACTGCTTGGTTTAAAGGCCTTGTAGGTGAATTTATTATTAATATGAGTGCAAAGTTTTTTCTAGATAAAGACCTATATCATCTAGTTAAAAATGTCACTTTGCCCACAGAGGATGGGAGTACTCAGATAGACCATATTATTGTATCTAAATACGGTGTTTTTGTTATTGAAACAAAAAATATGAAAGGTTGGATATTTGGTAGCTCTCATCAGAAAACCTGGACTCAGAAAATTTATAAACATTCGAGTAAATTTCAGAACCCACTTCATCAAAACTATAAACATGTAAAAACCTTAGAGTCTTTGCTAGGATTAAATCAGCAGCAGATTCATTCACTCATCGTCTTTGTGGGTGACAGTACGTTTAAAACTAAAATGCCTGAAAATGTAACCTATGGGCGAGGGTACATCCAGTTTATCAAATCCAAACAACAGCCTATTTTAACTGAGATAGAAATTGGAGAAATAACCAGTAAAATACAATCTGGCCGCCTAATCCCTTCATTTAAAACTAATAGAGAACATGTAGCTCACGTTAAGAAAATTGTGGGCAAAAAAGAAAATAGTAATGTCTGCCCTAAATGTGGCGGTTCTATGGTGATGAGAGAAACTAACAAAGGTGTCAATATAGGCAAGCAATTTTGGGGATGCTCTAGCTTCCCAAAATGCAAGGGCATTGTAAATATTACTCCGTAACCTTATCTATCGCTGATAATAATATAGAACGTGAAAACTAAAAAATATTTAAGGAGATGATGACTCTCTGTTTTCTAATACAGGGTATGTCCATAACTTACTCAAAGTGTAACCGATACCAATACAGGAAAAAAATGCAAGCTAAAGGAAAAATAACCTCTTGGAATGATAGCAAAGGATTTGGGTTTATTACGCCTAGTACAGGAGGAAAGCAAATCTTTATTCATATCAGTGCATTTAAAAACCGCAATCTACAGCCTGTCATTAATCAGTCTGTTACTTACTCATTATCTACTGATAAACAAGGGAGAGCGTGTGCAAAAATAGCGCGCTATGTAGGGGTCAAACTTCCACAAAAAAATAGAAGCAAAAAAAAATCATTAGCGGTTATTGTTATCACTGTGTTTTTTAGTGTTGTATGTGCCTCTACTTATTTGACTGAGATGCCGTTACTTATTGTCCCTTTCTATATCGTTATCAGCCTTATTACATTTATTATCTATGCAGTCGATAAATCAGCAGCCCAAAAAGGTAGTTGGAGAACTCCAGAAAGCACACTCCATTTTCTTTCAATTGCTGGCGGCTGGCCTGGCGCTTTAATGGCGCAACAGATTTTTCGTCATAAATCCAAAAAACAATCTTTTCGTTTTGTTTTCTGGTTAACTGTTTTGGTAAATGTTGGCGGATTTGTTTGGTTGCTTACTCCATTAAGTGCATCTGTACTATAAGGTTTGATCGTTAATCCCATATAACAAATACCTGCATTGAATTTAACCATTCTTTACAGTCAATACAAATGTGCAGAGCTTCACAATTTACAAGATTATATAGGATCTAGTTCACCTTATAAAAAAATGACAATATCTTTTTATAAGGTAAAAGATTACTCTATATTACGAGACAAAAAAATGATTTAAAAGAATTTTTATTAATTAAAGATTCGGAGGGGAACAACATGACTACAGCAGCAATTGACTTAGACACACTTAATAAACTATTTGATAACCAGAAAAGACTTGATGATATTTTCGACTCAATGTTCGATGAAGATCCTTTTCTTAGCAGCCCGACACCCTTTAGCGATTACGCAAAAAAACAAGACAATACGATAAGTCAGAAAGCTAGCAATAACGGCTATAGTAATGATGAATTGTTATTTTCTGTAAGAAAATCAGATTTCGTTCAAAGGTTACAAGGCCTATCTTATTTTGTTCTACCAGCATTAGAATTAATCGCAATTTATTATGGCGTATCTTACTTAACTTAAAGAGCCTATGATCAAGTTCAATTGTTTTTATGGTTATCTTTTGGAAGTGAGGCTTTAGAGACTGTGAAAGCATTCTCTTTATCAAGAAGGGGCTAGAGGAGGTTTTTATATTAAATAAAATAACCTGTAATATCAATAACTATATTTTAATGCCCCCGTCTCAAGGGCATAGGAATCTACACAAGTTTCTTCCTGATTAGAAAGGATCGTCAGCCAAATGCTGAGAACCCTTTAAAATCCAGCCTTAGCGATGCAATCATGAAGCACTTACATTAACGAGGAAAATAAAATCATCACGGGATTTATAGTCTAAAAACCCTTTTAATGGTTTTGGTTGATATTTAGTGGGGCTTGTTTTTAATGGAATATATTTTGGCTGATGATTCTTTCTAATCAGGAGTTTCTTTGTAATTACTCAGGGTTACATCTGCTCTAAAGCCTCATGTCCATGCTAAAAATTGTTTAGGTAATTATGAACCTATGTTCAACCCAGCCAATGGTTTATTCATAACCACAATTATTTTTAACTTGCTAAATTCCATTAACTTAATCAGAGGTTCCTTAAGGGAAAACCTGCTTTAATTCAGTTCTAAAGTTTTTATCCAAACAAAAATAACTCTCTCCAGAGGCGGTAAAACCACCTATAGCAAACTAAAGTTCGCCCTACACTCCCACTATGAGCTAAAAACACATAGCCCCATAGTTTTTATACAAGCAAAGCTTAATTTTCTGAAATTAACACATCACCTTCTTTCAAAGTCAGTGAATATTGGCCCTGCAATAACCCCTGTAACTCTTTACCGACCATACTATAGCGCCAGCCAACAAGTACGGGATTATCTTCTTCATCAAACAATAATTTTTCTAAATCTTTGCGACCGGCTAAAATGATTGGATTTAAAGAGTTTGCATCCGCTCTTAATCTTACAACCGCAGTTAAGACATCTAATACCGCCTCTTGCTTTGCGGTTTTATTAGCTGACTTTGTTTTATCCGTCATAGGAATAGGTGATGAATTAATTGCTTCATCAATCAATTGACAAATAACCCGACCATAACGCTTAACTGAACGCTCATTAACACCCCGAATTTTTTCCAGATCCTTAACCGTTCGTGGTTGTAATTTTGCCAGTTCAAGCATTAAGTCATCTCGAACCAACCAATTCTTTGGTCTATTCTCTAATTGAGCGGTCTCCTCTCTCCATTTGCTTAATACCTGAATAATAGACAACTGTTTACCTGTTAAACGCTTTCTACCTTTCACTTTTAGCCAAGCATTAATAGGAGAAACCTGATAGAGCTCTTTGTTTTTTAACAGCTCAAAATCTTTATCCAGCCAATCAAGTCGCCCTAACGTTTCTAATTGTTGACACATCTTGGTATAAATTTTACACAGATAAATAACATCATCAGCTGCATATTGAATTTGCTCTTGGCTTAAAGGCCTTATACTCCAATCAGTCCTTGTATATGCTTTAGATAAATTCACATTAAGAAAATTAGAAACCAGCATAGCATAGCCAGGGTTTTCCTGAAAACCTAATAAAGGTGCGGCAATTTGAGTATCGAAAACAGGGTATGTCACCTCCCCCGTAATCTGATAAAAAATTTCTAAATCTTGGCGACAAGAATGTAAAACTTTAATCTTCTCTGGATCATTTATCACAGCAAAAAGATCAGATAAGTCAGACAAAGCGATAGGATCAACACAAACCACCCATTCTGGCGTAGCGATTTGTAATAGACAAAATATGGGGTAATAGGTTTTTTCTCTTAAAAATTCAGTATCTAAAGATATCCAAGGGGCTTGTTGAATTCTATTGCATAAATCGGGTAATTGTTCAGGCTTATCAATGTATTCAATTATCATATTTTATCTAAATTCATGTTAACGCTACGTATTGTCACTTATTATGGACCGTCATTCTACATTATTCCTTTAACTCTATGTTTATATTAATGGTTCCATAAGCCTTGACCGCTAATCATGTTCATTTTCTATCTGAGTTCACCTAAGGGAGTCAGTAATAAATAATATACCTAGATCTCGTAGGATTTTTATTTCTCCTT
>CAZMQH010000070.1:0-10565 GCA_964568245.1 uncultured Methylomarinum sp. | reverse complement strand
GAATAAAAAACTGACTCAAAAGGGCTTTCCCCTCGCGACGGTTTCTATTCTCGGATAGCCTCCTAGTACTTCGCAACTTAAATAATTAATAGTATATAAATTTGGGGTGCTGGCTTTAGCCTGGTTTTTTATATTTTACCGCATGAAGGCTAAAGCCTTGGCCCCAAAATCATAGGCCTTTGTTTCTTAGCTTAGGAAAGTGGCTTATACTCAATGTTCCCGTTTTTAATTGTTGCTTTTGTGAAATACTAATTCCCTCGCGCTGCGTGAGAATTCAGACGCTCATTGATTTGAGTAAGAAATGCTGTTGTTATTCTTGATGCTCTACGCTAGCGCGTATAAAAATAGGCCCCCACGCAGCGCGCGTGGGGGCCAGATGTTAGCCATCCTCCTCTAGTTTTCAGTATTTCTGAATTCAAGTCAAAAAACTGGAACATCGAGTTATAGCGTGGGAGGTTCAAAATCAAGGGCTTTGTTTTTACTATCCGGCTCCTGAACGGGCTTTAAAGACATCACTTCTTTTTCTATCAGGTCTTCTTCAGTAAGCCAGATCAACAAGTCATAATAAGTCCGAATATTTTTCACATAGTGCACTGGCTCATTGCCCCTCGCATACCCATGTTTAACTTGAGAATACCATTTCTTTTTACTAAGTAGCGGTAGTGATGTTTTAACATCTAACCACTTGTCTGGGTTTTTTCGCCGTTTTTGAGTAAGTATTCTGGCATCTTCTAAGTGACCAAATCCTACATTATATGAGGCAAGTGCAAACCAAGTTTTATCTGGATTCTTGATTCTTTCAGGAATGATTTTAAGGCGTTGTTTAAAATATAGAGCACCTCCCAAAATGCTTTGAGCGGCATCTGTACGGTCCTTAATTCCGAGTTGTTTGGCTGTGCCTTTTGTTAGCATCATCAGCCCTTTTACACCAGTGGGAGAGGTGGCATCAGGATTCCAATGGGATTCTTGATAGCCAATAGCGGCTAGTAAGCGCCAGTCAATATTATGCTTTTTACCTTCTTGTCTAAATAAAGCTTCATAGAGGGGTAGTCTTGTTTCGATATGTAAGCGAAATTTACAATTACCAACATAGTTTAAACTTTCTGAGTTGCCATAGTATTTCTCAAGTAGATGATCAAGTGTTTTATCTTGCTTTATTTTCTTAAAAAAAACAGAGGCCTCCTTAAATAAGCTGTTGTCGGCAGATAAGGGAAAAGCCCAAGCAAGTTGGCGAGGTGAAGTTATATCGAAAGCAACATTGAGTTTAGGATAAAAGCGTCTAATGGTGCTGACCTGATGAGAGTCTGCGATAGTGTAGTCAATTAAGCCTTCATTCACTAAATACAATAAACCGTCAGTGTTTAATTGGCTGTTAATATTCCAAGTCAGTTCTGGCGTTTGTTGTTGTAATTTTTCTAAGCTGTCTGTGTAACTACTTCCCTTAACAATTTCAAGAATTCCTCGGTTTAGATCGCTAATATGTTTGGGTTTTTTATTTCCAGAGCGGTAAACAACTTGCTCTGTAATACTTTGATACGAAGGGGTAAAGCGCATTTTTTTTTGTCGCTGCGGAGTAATGGTGAGTCCAGCCGCAGCAATGTCTGCTTTACCTTCCGATATTTGAGTTAAAAGATCGTTGAAGGTGGGAGGGATTATAAATTTCACTTCAACTTTAAGGTGTTTGGCGAATAGTTGGATTAAATCATACTCAAGCCCTGTTGGGCCATCGGCGCTTAGAAAGTAAGTTGTTGGGCCTAGGCGGGTGAGAACGGTTAAAGTACCTTCCGATTGAATTTGTTCAAGTTTAGAAAAGCCAAAATGAGACGGGTTGTAGCTATCACAGGAAGAAAGTGAAAATAAGGAAATAAGGCTAATAAAGAAAGTGAATGTAAACTTCGACAATTTATTAACCTTATCTGATTCTAATTAGGGGCTTGCAAGTAATGAATATAGCCATATTGCGTAGGATTTTTGTTTCTGCTTGGATTATCTCAAGAGGCGCATAGTTATTCTATGCAACGATTGAGAGAATTCAAGCAGGAGCAAAAAGACAAGCAAGGTGGGTATATTCATTGCTTGTAAGTTCCTTAGGATGTGTATTGTTCGTCACGCAGTTTTTTATAAGTGTTGATCAATGCGTTGGTTGATGAGTCGTGAGCGGAAATGTTCTCCCCGCTTTTAAGTTCCGGCAGAATGGCTTTGGCCAATACTTTTCCTAACTCTACTCCCCATTGGTCGAATGAGTTGATATTCCATATCACACCTTGAGTAAAAATCTTATGCTCATAAAATGCTAATAAAGTTCCCAGTGTACGAGGTGTTAACTTCTTATATAAGAATGAATTAGAAGGTTTGTTCCCTGGGAAAACCTTGGCGGCCACTAAAAGAGGGTCGGAGGTACCGATATCTTTTTCAACCTGTTTTTTAGTTTTGCCATTCATTAGCGCTTCAGGTTGGGCTAAGAAGTTAGACATTAAAATATCATGATGGACGGGGGAATCATAATGTCCTTGAGCCGCAGCAAGAAAGTCACAAGGAATTAATTTAGTACCTTGGTGAATAAGTTGAAAAAAAGCATGCTGGCCATTTGTTCCTGGTTGCCCCCAGATGATAGGACCTGTGTTGTAGTCGGTTGCTTTGCCATCAACGGTGGTTGATTTACCATTACTTTCCATATCGCCTTGCTGAAAATAATCAGCAAAAAAGTAAAGTGACTGGTCATAGGGAAGTAAACAGTGGGATTCTGCACCAAAGAAATTGTTATACCAAATCCCGAGTAGGGCCATGGTGACGGGTATATTCTTTTCTATAGGGGTATCTCGAAAATGTTGATCTGCAAGATGAGCGCCCATTAGCAATTCTTCGAAATTATCCATACCAATAGAAATGGCGATAGAAAGCCCAATAGCTGACCATAGAGAGTAGCGGCCACCAACCCAATCCCAGAATTCGAACATGTTTTCAGGATCAATACCAAATTCAGTTACATTTTTTTCATTAGTTGAGATGGCTACAAAGTGTCTTTTAATAGCTGACTTATCAAATGCCGAGTTCAATAACCATTTTCTGGCTGAATGAGCATTGGTCATGGTTTCTTTGGTATTGAAAACTTTTGATGCAATCAAAAATAATGTTGTTTCAGGGTTTAGACGTTTTAAGGTGGTAATAATATCGGTTTGATCAACATTGGAAACGAAATGAGCTGTCAAATTAGGTGTTGAGTAAGGCTCAAGTGCAGTAGTGACCATTTTTGGGCCTAAATCAGAGCCGCCTATACCAATATTAACAACATCAGTGATCGGTTTATTGGTGTATCCTTTCCATTCTCCAGATCTTACTTTGTCAGAAAAAACACGCATTTTAGCCAGTACTTTATTAACTTCAGGCATTACATTGTGGCCCGCAGTGTAAATTGGCGTGTTGCTACGGTTTCTTAATGCAGTATGTAAAACAGCTCTATTTTCTGACGTGTTAATGATTTCACCAGAAAACATGGCTTGTGTTTTGCTGTTGATGTCGGCCTGCTCTGCAAGTTTGTGTAATAAAGGAAGTGTGTCGTGGGTGATTCTATTTTTTGAAAAATCAAAAAGAATATCATTAAAGGTAAGTGATAGTTTTTTATGCCGTTCGCTATCGTTAGCAAACTGCTGTTTTATGGATAGATTGTTGACTTCTTTATAGTGTTGTTGAAGGGCGGACCATTCAGAAGAGGCGCGTAAAGAAGGCATTATATTTTCCAGGCAGAGTAAAGTTATGTGGCAGTCTACGAAAAGACGGATTATTTAGCAAATAAAATTATTGGCGCCAATGAGTATTAGCATTAAGTTAAATTGTAATATAGAATCAATGACAACATATTTTAGACAAAATGATTAACCTTTCTTTGGGTCTTTTGATGTGCTAAAGTTGACAATTGTTTAATTCTATTTACATTATAGATTGTGTGGTAAATAGCTATTAAAAAAGTAAATAACAAAATTATAATTAAAAAACTGGAAGGTATCATGAATAAAAAACAAATTTTCAATAAGAGTTTCCTTGTTATTCTTGGCTTAATGTTTTCGTCTGTACTATGGGCTCATGGTGGTGCTGCAGGAACAGATACCGATCAGTGTAAATTTGAGCTAGAGCCAGATCATTGGATTCATTACACGGCATACCAGTCTAAAGCTTATCCTGGAGACGAGTTTTGTGGAAGCCTTCCTGAAACAGGAACAATGACTCAGTTAGTTTTTGATTACCAGGATGTTAAATACCGTAATATGCCCGTTGAATTCGAAGTAACTAAAGAGCCAGAGGGTACGCGTGTTTTCTTTCAGGAAGCAAAAAAGCATAAGGGTGGGACGGTTGTTCTGACGTTGCCAAATGGTGTGGCAGAAGCTGGCAAGTATTTGATTCACATTACTTTACATAAAAATGATGGTGGTAGGCTTGATGCTCATATGAGTTTTAGAGCTGGAACAGGTAAACCAACAAGTACAATAGAAATGATTATGTATTTGATTGCATTGTTAGCGGGTATCTATGTTTTCTATCTTTCAAACGCAAATTTCAAAACGAAAGTTGATGCATATTTCAAAGATGCAACAAGCCTTAAATAAGATTTAGTTAAACGGTATATAAAATGCGGAAGAAACCCCTAAGTATTCTTTTGGGTGCTGCTGTTGCGTTGATGCCTATTTTGGCATCAGCTGCAGTAGGGTTACCTAAAACAGTAAAAGTAGATAAAGGTCCAATTGAGACGGTTTGTAGTGCTAGTGAGCCTGAGTGGCGTAAAGCACAAACGATCGAAGGTGTTAAAATTCAGGAATCATTACGCTGTAATCCTGATAACCCCGCGCAAATTGCGGCGGAAGTAAAAGGTACCAATAATATTTCAATGGAAACATTGATGAATACCTATTATGCAGCGGATGCCATTATTAAGAAAAATGATATGGATGGCGATGGCGATCCAGATTTAATTATTATCAAATTAGAAGTGGCTGAATTAAATGGCCATTCTCCAGATTTTGATGGCTTAGTTCCAACCTTTGATATTGCTCCGGGGATTCAGCCTGGTATGTGGGTATTTGCCCCTAAATCACGCGGTATGGCGACGAACAGTTTTGTTGGTACAGATGCTAACCCATTATTGAGAGCACCTTCACCTGTTATTCGGGTTGAACAAGGTGATACTGTCTGGATTCAATTAGAAAATACGCATTACTTTCCACATACGATTCATTTACATGGTGTTGATCATCCATGGGTTGATAGTTCTGGTGAAGGAAATGACGGCGTACCTCAGTCCAGTGACAAAATGGTTATGCCTGGAAGCAGCAAAACTTATGAAATTCGTCCTAGAGTAGCGGGTACTTTTGTTTACCATTGTCATGTACAAACCCATGTGCATCTAGCCATGGGCTTGGTTGGAATGTTTGTGGTTGAAGAGAACCGCCCAAATAACTGGGTACAAACCTTTAATGTAGGTGCTGGCCAGGTTAGACATCCATCAAAGGCGATTCTTGAAGAGTATGATAGTGAATATGATCTGCACTACCATGCCATGGATAAACAGTTACACGACATTATTCAGAAATATAACGACCCTCGTTTAATAGCCAAAAAAATGAATCGTGAATATGATATGGGTGAAGCAACAGAAGATTATTACACGCTTAATGGGCGTTCATTTCCTTATACATTAAGGGAATCCATTATTGTTGCCGAGCCAGATCAAAATATTAAAATGAGAGTGTTTAATAGTGCGGGTGAGCAACTAGCGTTGCATACACATGGACATAAAGCCACTATTACTCATTATGATGGTGTTTTACATAACCCAGCTGCACAGATTATGCGTGATATTTATGATATTGCACCTGCACAACGTAATGATTTAAAAATCAGTACCGTTGATGATGGTTTGCATAGTTATGGTCAAGGCGTATGGATTTTTCACGATCATAGAGAAAAAGGTATTCAGACTAATGGTCAGAACCCTGGCGGTAATGTAAGTGCATTGGTTTATAAAAAATATCTAAATGAAGTGGGTTTGCCCAAAACTATTGGTGAGAGTATTGTTCCTTTATTTACTAAAGCCTTTCAAAGTAGAAAACTCCCTGTCTGGCAAGATGCGGGGGAATGGAATAGTTTAGGTGAAATTGATGCTACTGGTTATAAAGCACCGCTAGCAGGTATTCCATTGGCGGTCGAAGCGGGTCCAAGATCATTAAAATCTATTTTAGAAGCAGAAGCTGCAGATAGTGGGGCTGATGATAGTTCTTTTAGTAACTTTTTATTCGGTTTGATTCTTGGTATAGCTATGTATTTGTTGTTCCTAAATCGTGAAAAAATTATGGCAGTGGTTTCATCTAAAGGAGGAAGCTAGTATGCAAAAGTTATTTTTAATAGCAATATTGGCACTAACAGTTTCTTCTTCGGCATTCGCTAAAAAAGAATTTCTGGATCATACCAATTTAATGGATCATGGTGATGGTCATTTTATGGACATGGATGGTGGCATGGTGATGGGGCAAAATACAGATGTATTGCCTGGAGGTTGCGATAAAATTGCTGCAACTAAGGAAATCACAGTTCATGCTGGGCATAAATATGCTAAAGATTTTCCTGGCAGAATATTTGCATTTGATACGCAAGAATATCAATTTGAACCTTGCACAAAGTTAACGATTAATTTTATTAATGATGACAATATTCGTCATCAGTGGATGATGCATGGTTTACCACGATACCTCTACCCTAAAGGAATGTTTCACTTGGAAGTAACGGGACCTGGAAAAATATCAGGGACCTTGATTTTTCCTCCAAATGACAAAACTTACCTAGTGCATTGTGATATTTCACAGCATATGGAAAAGGGGATGAAAGCCCAGCTTAAAATTGGTAAAGGTAGTGGAGATTTACCGAGTATTCCAGGCGTAACAGCAAATGTTATTCAAGATGATTATAGTAATAGCATTCCAGAAAAAACAGTTGAAAAACCTGCAACAGCGGCAGAAAAACTAGCAGCCAAAGCGGCTGAAAGTAGTGATTCAGCTATTTCAGGTATTTTAATTATTGGTTTGGCTGTTGGGTTGATCCTTGCTCCATTATTGGCAACTCGGTTTAAAGGGATGTCAGCAGGTGAAGTTGTAAGTACTATTTTTGAACTTATAGCAAAAGGTATTGGATTGGTTGTTAAATTAATAACGTCGCTTATTAAGTTGGTTTCTTCAAAAAAATCAATAGAACTTTCCGATAAGTAATAAAGATAAAGAAAAACCCCTGAAATCTATAGATTTCAGGGGTTTTTTTATGGGAAAAATAAATGCAAGAAGAATTATTAGCGGTATGGGGGCTTTTTATCAGTGCCTTTATTTCATCAACCATTGCACCTGGTGGGTCAGAGGCTGTACTAGCATTTCTAGTTTTGGAAAATAAAATTAATGTTGAGGAGTTAGTCTTGGTTGCAACTATTGGTAATACTTTGGGTGCATTTACAACCTGGTTTCTTGGTGTGCTTGCAGCAAAAAAGTTTTCTGCTGAAGAGGTGTTGTCAGGAAAAAAACAAAAATCACTTGCTATGGTAAAGCGATGGGGAGTGTGGGCTTTATTGTTATCATGGTTACCTGTTATTGGTGATGGCTTGTGTTTTGCTGGAGGTTGGTTAAAATTACCTCTGTTTTATTCGTGTATTGCTATCTTTATTGGGAAAGCTATCAGATATATTTTTGTCGCATATATTTTTATTTGATATAAAGTAGTTATACACAGTATGCTAAAGCCCATTTAAGTGGGGTAACTATAACAAAACGCTAAAGTATAGTAGTCTTAATGTGTATTAAGAAATTGATTTGTAAGTGTTAATATTGGTATTGGTGGGAAGTGCCTGCCAAATGGTTCTATATGTGTTTGTGAATAAATATAAGATAGAAACAATTTGTTCACAGAGTTGTCCACAGGTCTGATGAAGAAAATGAATCAGTGTTTTAAACTGAAAATAATAAATATCATGTGTAAAGAGGAGTATTTATGAAGTGTTTTATAAGAGCTATGGCTGTTTTAGTCTTTACTCTAGGTAGTAACATAAGTTTTTCGGCTGAATTACAACGCAGTGAAGTGGTGGCGATGTTAAAACAAGCAGATAAGAATAACTTGGCAAATCTGCGAAGAAAAGATTTAACCAAACTAGATTTGTCGGGATTGGATTTCCGAAATGCTGACTTATGGGGAGCTGACTTAAGAGGGGCAAATCTTAGCAATAGCAACTTCTCTGGTTTGGTATTAGATTTAACCGTTATGGTGGCTGTTAATCTTGAAGGTGCTGATTTAAGTAATGTGAGTATTTTTGGTGTCAGTATGATGCGATCGAACTTGAAGCATGCAAATTTAAGTGGCAGTCGAGTTATTGCTATTTTAGATAATTCAGATTTAAGTTATGCAAACCTGTCAAATGTAAAGTGGGGGGCTGATATGAAAAACCAATCCATGGGTTTGATGCGTGCTAGTTTGAAGAAAGTCAATTTAACAGGTGCGACTATAACGAATGCTGATTTAGGTAGGGCCATGCTAAGACATGCAAATTTAACGGGGGTAAACTTACAAAATACCTCTTTATATGCGGCGAGCCTTGAAGGTGCAGATTTTACTAATGCAGACTTAAGAAAGGCAGATTTTACTTATGCCAAAATAACGGATGCAAACTTTACTAATAGCAAAACTGAAGGCGCTATTTTTAAAAAAATTAAAGGGGAAGATTCAGCGAGAGGGTTGGTTGTAAAATAAACCATAAGTATAATAAGTTATATATATAAGCCTACTCGTTTGACATATTATCCGAAAATGAAATTATTTTTCCATCGTTCAATCATAGTGCTATTGCTTTTGTTGCAAGGGTTTTCAGCCTGTGTTTATGCTGAATCTAGGCATATTGTAGATCATATTGACCCGATCTCTGTAGAGCCACAATTAAGTTTATCAACGCTAATAAGCCAAACCGTAGAAAAATACCCTGACTATGCCTTAATAGCCGCAATGCAAAATGAAACTGAAGCATTAAATCAGCGGGGAAGTCGCTGGATAGCAGGAGCGGCAACAGCTTCTATGTATTTTAGAGATGATTTTATTGGTTCTGATGCTGGGGCTTATGAGCTTGAGGGTGTCATTCAAGTTCCCCTTTGGAACTGGGGGCAGCGAGCAGCAGGGCTAAGGCTAGCAGAACAAGCCGGATTAAGTGCAGAAAACAAAGCTAAGTCTATAAGCTTACAAGTAGCTGGGTTAGTAAGGGAGTCACTATGGGCAATGTCATTAGAAAACTTACGATATAAAATGGCTAATAAAAGTTTGCAGTTGACTGAAAAATTATTAAACACGGTTAAATTGCGGGTTGATGTGGGGGATTTACCTAAATCAGATTTTTTATTAGCGGAAAGTGAACTGTTACAAAAGAAGATTGAATTGATTCATGCAGAAGCTGACTTGATGCATGCGCGGAAGCGTTTTATCTTTTTAACCCAAAATAGCAATGTTCCTGCACAGATCAATGAAGTCTTGAGTGTAAAACAACAAATAGATGCATCACACCCTGCTTTAGCAACGGTTAATGCTGTTGTTGCACAACAAAAAGCCAAGGTGAAATGGATGAAAGCAAAAGGGTCAGGGCAAACAACTTTTGCTGTGGGGGGCAATATGGAAAAGTCTTCAAATAATGAACAATCAGTAGACAGTATTGTTTTTAGTGTATCCGTTCCTTTCGGCGGAAAAAGCTACGTGGCACCCAAAATTGCAGAAGCACATAAAGAGTATGTACAAGCAGAGACGGAAAAAAGACATTTATACCGATATTTATTAGAGCAGTTACATGAAGCAGAGCATGAGTTAGAAATTGAACGGGTGCAATTGCTGATTTCAACAAAAATGAAAGCCAATGCAGAAGAGCATTTTAAAATGGCAAATTTAAGCTTTGTGGAGGGTGAAATTAATTTAATGAATTTTTTAAAAATTCAGGCGCGGTCTCAAAATGCATTTAAACAGGCTGAAGAAAGTGCAATTCGCTTACAGCGTAATATTGCCTTATATAACCAAGCGGTAGGAGTATTACCATGAAAAATCTAATGGTTATTTTATTATGCTTGCATAGTTTAATGGTGAATGCCACTGAGTAAATCACTTTGTCAGCAACCCAACTTTATAATTTAGGTGTAAAAATGGGAAAGCTTTCAGTTATTAAATCAGTGCCCTTAATGGATGCGCTGGCACAAGTGTCTATCCCTCCTGCAAATGAATATTTAGTAAGCAGTTCTCATGCAGGATGAGATATTAAATATATGTTTCGATTGGGGATGAGCTTAAAAAAGGGCAAATAATAGCCATGATAAAAAGCCCTAAGGTTTTGGCTATACTGAGACATCATTTGAAACCCATTAATGATTTACGTTTGGCAAAAACCGAATTTCTTCGGGATAAAAAGTTGTTTAAAGAACATGGGTGTTCCCATTAAAAGGAGAACCACATTAAATAATGTTACCTATAACCTACTTGAGAAAAGCGGTGTTTTTCAAGATGGTTTTCGCCTAAGGGAG
>CAZMQH010000069.1:0-10717 GCA_964568245.1 uncultured Methylomarinum sp. | reverse complement strand
GGAGGGATAAAAAGACAAGAGAGCTGGGTATATTATTTGTTACTGCCTCCCTTAGCTCTTTTGAGGCACATAACCTTCAGGCATTTCAAAGCCGCCTGAAAATAGAAATTTTTCACGCTCATCTTCTAAAAGTTTTTTTGCTTTTGGGTCAAAACTAGCTAAACGCTGCTCGTTAATAATCATTGTTTGCATGGTCATCCATTCTTTCCAAGCTTCCTGAGATACATTGTCATAGATGAATTGACCTTTTGGGCCTGGAAACGGTACTGAGACCAAACCTTCTGCTTCTACCCCTAGTTTTGAACACTTTACCATTCTTATCATAATTTTCTCTTTTTATTGATTTTGTAAAAGTCGTTTGATTGGGCTTGCTAAGCCTAATGAATTTATTTGTTCAAAGTTATACCAGACAGATTGATTAGCTTCCATCACATTATTAATAGGGTTTTCTATTTTGACTACAAAAGGGGTGTAATCTAAATGATAATGAGAAAAAGTATGGCGCTGCTCATCTAGTTGAGACACTGATTTAATAACAATATTCTGCTGATCGCATAAAGATTGAATGTCGGTAAAGGATTCAAATTCAGGTAAGCTCCACAGCCCACCCCAAATACCTGATGCCGGTCTTTTTTCTAATAAAATCTGTTTGTATTCATTTGTCAGCATTAAAAAAATAATTTTTTTAACTGGGCTGGCTTTAGCTGGTTTTGGTGTCGGTAGTAATTTTACCTTATCTTCAATCCTGGCGATGCATGATGCGCTTATCGGGCAGTCATTGCAGCGAGGTTTACTTCTTGTACATAGCGTCGCACCTAAGTCCATCATGGCTTGGGTGTAATCTGCACAGCGGTTTTTAGGAGTGTAACGCGTGCTTATTTTCCACAGTTCATTGCTGGTTTTAGTGTTGCCAGTCCAGCCCGAAATTGCGTAATAGCGAGCGAATACCCGCCTAACATTGCCATCTAGAATGGGATGGCTTTTATTAAAGACTATGCTTAAAATCGCACCAGCGGTTGAGCGTCCAATGCCTGGTAAAGCTATTAGCCCGTCTAGGTCTTGGGGGAATACACCATTATTTGTATTGATAGTAATAGCCGTTTTATGCAGGTTTCTTGCTCTAGCATAATAGCCCAGTCCCGCCCAATGCAGTAGTACAGAATCTAAAGGGGCTTCCGCTAAGGTTTTTATATCAGGAAATGATTGTATAAATTGATTAAAATAAGGAATAACGGTAGTGACTTGTGTTTGTTGCAACATGATTTCTGATAACCATGTTTTATAAGGTGTTGCCTGTATTTGCCATGGCAGGTTTTTTCTACCATGGAGATCAAACCAAGAAAGGATTTTTTTTTGGAAAACTTCTGGGGACATGGAATAAGGAGTGAAATTAAAGTTGATATTTTGTACTGGGTGGAAGGGTTAAACAAACCAATATGTTTGTTTAACCCTTCCCATTGAAGCCTAATTAGAAAAATCCACGCAATAAATCACCCACGCCAGGGCCAATTTTATCGTCTAGTTTTTTTAATAATTCATCTTTTTTCTTATTGATCTTATTTGCATTCTTTTTTAATAACATGCTTGTAATATCAAGTTGGTATGATGGTTTTGAGATGGTTCCCCCTACCTTGATAATAATAGGTATTCCCTTTATTCTTTCTGCTTCTGTGCTTGTCGCGATTGTTTTTAGTAATCTAGCAGTCACTATATAGTCTAATTTATCATTAGCAAGGTTAGCCGTGCCCTTGCCATTTACTCGTAATTTAGAGGCTTCCATATAAAGGTCATTATTTTTAACCAAACCTTTGCTGATTCTTGCGGTACCTTTAATGATAGAAAAAACAGTTTGGTCATTTTTGTTATCAGTGGGTAAAGCTGCTCCTGCCAGTAAAGCTTTGCCATTATCAATTATTCTTTGTAAATTAAAACCTCTAATAACCCCATGACTAAAGTTAAAGCCTAAGCTACCATTTAATGATGACTTAATAGCTTGAACCGAATTGCCATAGCCTTGAACCGTTGCATTTATGCTAACAATGCCGCTCAATCGCGACTCCCCTTGCATATCCTTGAGTAGCGGTTCAATGTCCACTTTTGTTAAATGCTCATTTAAAGCAATGCTAGGTGTTCTGTTTTTTACATTAATGGTTGTATTGCCTTTATAGGCACCTTGATAAAGCTGTTTAATATTCTGCTGGGTTTTAATCACACCATTTTTGGCAGTTAATTTTAGGCTCAATCCCTGCATTTTTAGTTGATTGATTTTAAGCTTACCTATCGTTAATGCGCCGTTTACGTTTAATGCTCTAAGTGTTTTGATAGGAAATAATCCAGCACTTGCCGCTACCGCACTGGCTGGAGTGGCTATAGTGTTACTGCTTGCCTCTGCTTTTTTAGGCGCTAAGTAGCGATCAACATCAATATTATCAATCTCAAAGTTAAAGTTGATAGCCGGTTTGGCAAAGTTATTAATTTTGCTAAAGCCATTAATCGTTGTGTCATCAAGCTTGATGATTAGATTGTTAAGGTTGGCAGAGTTACTAGTTGCCTGTAACATAAAGCTTGCGGATAATTTGTTTAATGCATTTGCATCTTGCATTGCGGGTAAAGGCATTGAAATGCCCTGCATAAATTTGGCAAGATTAAACTCAGCAATTTTAATGGATCCTTCAAAAACAGGCTTGTCCATAATTTGAGTCCCTTTAATATCGGCTGATAGTGTTAGCTCGCCAGAGTTAAGGGTAAGTCCTGAAATATTTAAAAGTTGTTGAGTTAAATCAACCGAAATATCTGCTAGCAAGTTAGCTTTAATAGAGTCACCTAGTATATCTTTACCTTGTGTGATACTTTCAAGCTTAAAGGCGTTGAGCTTAAAGTTATCAAGTTGTTCATTTATAAATAGAGCAGTAGAGAAGTTAATAGACTGCGTGATGGCGGGTTCTTTATTAACAATAGTAAGCGATAATGCTACCTCAATTGCTTGGTCAAAAGAGAGCTCTCCTAAGCTAATGTTAATCTCATTTATTTCAGCATATTGTCCCTGCTGCTGATCATCCCAGCTGATTTTAGCTTGCTCAATAGAAATACCACCGATTGCTAGTGCAGCTAAGGGCGAAATATTTTGTTTTTTAGAGTTGTCATCTGGAGAGGGCGTGCTTGTTGTTGAGCTGTCTTTTTTAGATAAGTCATCCCAGTTACTAACGCCTTGCTTATTCTTTGCTAAATTTAATACCAGGCCTTTTAAAACGATACGTTTTACTTCCAGTTCTTTGGATAATAACGGCAGTAATTTAACCTTAATGTTACTTTCTTCAATTTCAGCAAAATTCGGTGCCGAAAATCCAGTGGCATTGCTTAATGTTATTTTTCCTGTAGAAATCCCGATCCAGGGGAATACTGATAATTCAAGCTTGCCATCAATAATGAGATCTCTTCCTGTCGCATCTTTAACCGCCGATTGAATTTCTGGTTTGAAATCATTAGGATTAATCACTAGCGGTAAAATGATGATAGCAGCAATAATTAACACAACAATTAATGCGAAAATGGATAAGGTGATTTTAAGCAGGCGATTCATTTTTTATCTCACTGGTTTAAAAAATTATACTGATGAATGGTATCATTGATAAGTATAACGCTAACGAGATTTAAGACTAAATCAAATTTTTAACATTAAAGGGGGATTAATGATAATTTTATTTCCAGCTATTATCACTGTCATATTTTTTTTCTATTCAGGAAGAAGTAAACAAGAAAATGGTATTAAATGGTCTATTGTTGGGCTTATTGGATATATTTTAGGCTTCGCTGTCGGCATGCTTACCATTGGTGAAACCTTTGTTTCTATTTTTATAGCCTGTGTCGTGGTTTTTCTTTCTCATGCTCAATTATCTCGGGCCGCCTTAAAGCAGCGTAATTGATTTTTCATAGGCATAAAAAAGCGGAGAGTATGCTTGATACTCTCCGCTGTAAGAAATAAATATAAATTTATTTCTTACAAGCTTTCAGCATTTTTGCTCAAGTAATCAGCAACGCCTGTTGGGCTTGCATCCATACCTGAATCACCTTGAGTCCAACCAGCAGGACAAACTTCGCCGTGCTCTTCATGGAACTGCAGTGCGTCAACCATACGGATCATTTCATCAATATTACGACCTAATGGTAAATCATTAACTACTTGATGGCGAACCATGCCCGATTTATCAATTAAAAAACTACCACGGTAAGCAACAGCAGGTGTTTCAGCTTCAACATCATAATCTTTACATATTTGGTGATCAAGATCAGCTGCCATTGTGTAACGAACTTGACCAATACCGCCATCATTAATAGCCGTGTTACGCCATGCGTTATGTGTAAAGTGAGAATCAATAGAAACAGAAATAACTTCTACACCACGTTTTTTAAATTCATCCATACGGTGGTCTAGTGCAATTAATTCACTAGGGCATACAAAGGTAAAATCTAATGGGTAGAAAAATACAACTGCATATTTTCCACTTGTAGCGTCAGAAAAACTGAAAGAATCAACAATTTCACCGTCAGCCAATACCGCAGGAACTGTAAAATCAGGGGCTTGCTTGCCTACTAATACGCTCATTTATTATCTCCAAATAGTTCTTAAAAAACAAAGTGTTATAAAAAATACATGCCGTTTTAAAGGTGTATTCGTTGTATTCTACACTAAATTACTTGGTATTAGCGTAATTTAAATGGAAAAAAACTTGATCTTTGATATAACATTGACGATAATTTGTAGTCATTATCCTACGATAATAACAGCAGGAGTGTATCTTTTGTTTTTATAGCTCTTTGTTAAAATATTAAACGAGTAGATTTCTTGGATAAACATTAGCAACTGATTTTAAGTGCAGAAAATCAAGGGCTCTTACTAAAAAATTAATTCAATAAATTTGGGTATAGGTACTCATACAGCTATTAGAGGTTATTAGACATGGCTAAAAATAAACATATTACAGAGCCTGATGTTTTTGGTTATCAAGTCCGCATTGTCCGAAGAGGAAAGGAAAGCAGTCGCTATTTTTCGCATAAACTCTGGGGAAATAGAAATAAGTCTTTACAGGCAGCAATTACTTGGCGAGACCAAATGTTGGTTGTATTAAAAGGCAGTCGCACACGTTTTTTAAAACCACCTAAAAACAAGACGACTACTGGGGTTACAGGTGTTTCTCGAACTATAAAATACGATCATAGAAAAGATAAGAGTTATCTTTGTTATACCGTTTTTTGGGTGAAAGATAGAAAATCTAAAAATAAGACTTTTCAAGTGGGTAATGTTGAAACGGTTACTGCTGATGATGAATTGCATGCTTTTAGAACGGCGCGATTATTTAGAAGCTGTTATGAGCATTCTATTGATCATGATTTACAGTTTTTTGAAGATAAGTTTGTAGGCTGGAAAAAAATACGGGTCTATGAAAATATAGAGTTAGCTGCGGTTGCCTCATAAAATGAGTAGAAAGTCAGGCGTCTATTGGAGACACCTCTAAAATTCTTGCTTTGATTCGCTTATATATTTTAGCCATTGCTTAGCCGCTTTTCTATTTTTACTATACTGTGCTGCTTTTAAAAAGAACTTTCTTGCTTGTTTGTTATCATTTTTCTCATAATGACTCATTCCAAGCAACAAGTAGGTTGCGCCCGTGTTTTTTAAATTCCCTTTGCTTAACGCTTTGTTGAAGGACTGAATTGCTTTTCCCCATTGCTCCTGTTCAACATGTATTTGCCCTAGCTGTTGATATAGGCTGCCCTTATCACTAAGGCTTGACGATATTTCTAAGGCTTTAACTGCATGATCAAATTCTTTTGCCATCGTCCAAGCATGGGCTAAAGTTTCCCAGTTTCTTGAGCTATATTTTATCTTTTTCTGACTAATGTTTTGTTTTAGTAAAGTTGCTGCTTTATAAGGCGAATTAACATATAAAAATAAATTAACTAGGGCTAATATATCTTTCTCTTTGTTAATAAAGCCTTTTTGATAGGCTAGATGCTTAATAGAGACTGCTTTTTTATATTGTTTGATTTGTTGATAAGTTGAGGCTAATTGATTCCAGTATTCCTTTTTATCAGGATACAGCGCAATCATTTTTTGTAATATTTTTGCAGCTGAAGGATAGTTTTCTAACTCATAATATAAAGCTAGGTTTAATTGGTACCAAGCTTCTTTAGGCTTTTTAGTTTTGGCTATCGCTTTTTTTATATGCGGTAATGCTTTACGGTATCTCTTTAATTGAGCATAAGCATTAGCAACTAAAACATGAACTTGGGCGTTGGGGCTTGGGGTTTTAGCAAGCCAGGGTTCCAAAACTTTAATAGCTTTAGCATATTGCTCTACAGCCATGTACAGCTGCCCTAAATTTAAAATAGCTTGTTGTTCCTGGCTTTTTGGTAAAACATCTAAATTAATAGCTTTAGCCAGTGCAGATGCAGCTTTTTTATATTGTCCGCTTAATGCGTAGGCCGATGATAAGCTTTGCAAAACAAGGGCCTTTTCATAGCTTTTCTCTTTGGTATCTTTTAGCATTGCTTTCAGTTTTTGCTCTGCTTGAGAGTAAGCTTTTTTAGCAATAAGCTGTTCTGATTTTTGTAGCTTTTTATAAAGCCAAGGAGAAATTGTCGGTTTTTTTTCTTTATCTTCCGCGTAGGCAGGAAAGAATAATGATAGAGATAAGAATAGGATCAGTATGCGTATCATTTTGATAATGTAAATTGTAGTACTTGTATTGCACGTTGCTCAAAAGCTTCGCCACCAATGATTTTGGCTTTAAACTTCCAGCGTTTAATTGCTTGTAATGCAGATCTATTAAAAACATTACTGGGCTGGGCTTCAATAACAACGGCATCTTTTACCGTCCCAGTTTTAGTAATCGTAAACTCAACTTTAACCCAGCCTTCTATTCTACGGTTAGCTGCACGCATAGGATATCTTGGTGGAATGCGCACCAAAGGGATTACATTAGTGCTGATTCCGCCGGTTCCTAATTGAACACCTTGAATCGCAGAGCCACTAAAGCTATTTGTTTGTAATGGAATGTCTAAGTTAGGCATGTCCATTTGAGATATATTGTTTTGAGTAACATGCACTTGCTGCGTGGTCATTTTAGGAGGCGACGGGCGCTTTTTTGGTTTTGGTTCATCGGGTACTTGTCGTTCTTTCACTTTTAACCTTGTTTCTCGCTTTAAGCGTATAAACTCAGTCATCTGCAGATTGTCAGTTTTTTTAAAGCCTTGTTGATTATTACTAATCATCACTTGCATTAGCCAGAATAAGGCTAATGAAATGAATACCCCAAAAACAACTGAAATAGAAAGCGCCTTCACTTCGACTCGGTTTCTGTGGCGATTGAAGCGTTCATAATGCCTGCTAATCGAATTTGATCCATCACTTGAATTAGCACTTTTACTTTTGTTTGCTTATCCGCGGCAATAATCACTGCACCTAAAGGTTGTTCTGCATGTAGCCTTGATACATTTGCTCTCACCGCACGAATATCAACTTGTCTTTTATCTATCCATACATCGCCATTAGGTTTGATAGCAACAATGATATTACCTTGTTCTTTTCGAGTGGCTGTTTGGGCGGTCGGGCGATTAACATTAATTCCAGACTCTTTAACAAAAGAGGTGGTAACAATAAAGAAAATTAACATAATAAACACAATATCCAGCATGGGGGTCATGTCAATATCGGCTGTTTGTTCGCTAGTAGAGCGATTGGATCTGCGACGCATAATGTTATCTCAGTTGAGCGCTACAAAATATCAAATTTGTAGGGGGGTAAATGTTCAAAAATATTATTGGTACTGTAATAAATCGGTTAAATGATAAGTTTCCTTATTCACCCGCTGTTCGATTAATTTACTAAAGTAAAGTCCTGCAATTGCCACAACCATTCCCGCCATTGTTGGGATAGTTGCTTGAGAAACACCCGAGGCCATTGCTCTAGCGTTGCCTGTCCCCGTTACAGCCATGACATCAAATACATGAATCATTCCTGTTACGGTTCCCAGTAATCCTAATAGAGGGCATAGCGCAACAAGCATTTTAATAATAGGCACCGTTTTTGCCATACTTATTTTAGCTTCGGAAATAATGCTTTCTCTTATATATAAGGCTTGTTGGGAACTTTTGTTAGGCTGCTCTTCCCAGGTAGATAGCCAATGAGCACGCTGCAAAGGATAAGTTTGTTTAAAATAAATAAACCTTTCGGCTATTAAGCTCCATAAGCAAATGGAAACGCCTAGAATGATCGAGAGAACGTCCCCGCCAGTGTTTAGAAATTGCTGTAAAGAATCAAATAATGTCATGCTTTCAATGTTATTTTGCTACACGTTTACTCATCAGACCTGCAGTTTGTTCATCTAAGATTTGAATTAACGTACGGCTGCGAGAAGAGACTAGGCTATGTAAAAACAGTAATGGAATTGCGACACACAAGCCAAGCATGGTGGTGACAAGGGCTTGAGATATGCCGCTTGCCATTAATTTTGGGTCGCCTGTACCAAATAAGCTGATAGATTGAAACGTTGCAATCATGCCAGTTACCGTCCCCAGTAAGCCTAATAACGGGGCAACGGCCGCTAATAATTTAATCATTGAAAGCCCCTTTTCTAAGGAGGGGATTTCTCGAGTAATGGCTTCATCTAAAATCAATTCTAAATTATCGGTATGGCCTGATTTGTCTTGTTCTGCCGCTATAAAAACACGGCCTAATGGATTGTCATCACTGGCGGTCGATGACAACATTTGTGTATTTATTTTCTTCCCCGTGAGAGATAATCCAATCAGCCTAAAAATAGCATAGATAAAACCAATAGCACCTAGGGTTAGAATAATATAGCCAATTAAACCGCCCTGTTGGATACGTTCAATAGTATCTGGTGCTTGAATTAGCATACTCAGAATAACACCTCGGGTTGGATCAATACCTACAGCCAGGGGTCCTGTTGTAGCATTTGAAAAGTCATTTGCTAACCTTAAGTATTTATCTTCTGGCTGACGGGCAAAGTGAGTGAGATGCCCAGTTTCAGCAGAATATTGCAGATATTCTCCATTATCCAAGGTATTAAAAGTGCCAATGCGGATTACTTTTGCATCATGGGGTTTACCTGAGGCTTGCTCAACTTGAGTATTGAAGTAAACAACTTTCCCCGATTCAGTCATTTCATGTTGCAGGGTAAACCACAAGTCTTCAAGTTGTTGTATGGTCGGTAGCACTTTACTATTACTGATTGAGTCTAGTTTTTTCTCTCGGCCAGGAAATTGTGCTGAGACTATAGAATGTTTTAAGTCGGCTTTTAAGTCTCCTGCGGCTTGCCTTGCTACCCCAAATAATTCGCCTAAAACCCCGCTTTTACTTTTTAATTCTGTTTCTAGCTTGATTAACACTTCCTCGTTAGCATCTAGTTTGCTTTTTAATTGCACACTTGAGCGTTCTTGTTTGGCTAGTGTGGCAAGTGCAGATTTTAATAAGCCTTGTTGTTGGTTTTTTTCGGCTAAGAACTGAGATTCCCGAGTTCTATTGATTTTAGACTCAACACTTTGAGACCTTTTTACATCCCGTAGTAGTTGGTCTAAGTCTAAGTGTTCAGCAATAACTGGTTGAGTTGCCAAAATAGTTAACAGCATTAAAGCAAGTTTTTTCATTGTCCAGCCTCCGCAACTGAAATGGGGAGTGCTATTAAATTGGGGGCGGTTTCTTTACGCGCAATGCGTAAGCCGTTACGAATTGCAATTCGGTGATCGGAAGATAACGCGAGCCACTGTTTTTGTTCCTTATCCCAATAGCCTGTTTCGCTACCATCAAAGCGTTGGTAGTACAGAGCAACACGGCCTAATCGTAAGAAATCAACTGAACTTGAGGCCCCGTCTAAGGTTAAATTTGCGCGATAAGCCTCAATGGTATTGCCATAATTATTTTCAATTTGATAGGCTTCTAATATTCGACGATATTTTTCTGCATTAGTAATGTCGGCCCTAACAATCATTGCTTTTAATTTAGCTATTCTTTGTGAGCGCTCTTCAGGTAAAAATGGCAGATCAAGAGAGACAAATTTATCTAAGGTATCTAGCATGCGTAAAATTAAGGGAACCACTTCGCGTTGAGTGGTTTCAATTTCGATTAGTTGCTGTTCTAGCGATGCTTTTTCTTTTTCTTGCGAAGAAAGTAAGTCTTTAAGGTGCCGGTTATAGGTAATTAATGTTTCTGCCTGGTGAGTTGCTGAACGGTATTGGCCCAGCATCTTTCTGGTTTTGTCACTTAAACCATTAATTTTTTTTTGCGATTTGATTGCTGCCTTATTAATAGCAGTTTCAATATTAATAGCTGAGCTTAAAGGTTCAGAATAAGCAGTAATGCTAGTTAAGCTACATGCAGTAAGAATTAAATACTGAATGGGCCGGTGAGAAAAGGTCATAAATATTCCTTATTTATCTAAATGACAGGCTCTTTTTGTGAGCTTTGCTTTATTCTTTTAAGTGTGAGGATTTAATAACAATTATCATACAATATGAGGTCAAGCTGAACACTATATTAAGTACCTAGGGACTTAATATAAAGTTGTTATGACACATTATTAATAATATATTCGAGCTAATCGGAAATCATATCATACCCTTGCTCTGGAGTGAGAGTTTATGAGTTGCCTGATAATCACATTATAAATAACACGGGCACGATTAAAACAGTTAAAAT
>CAZMQH010000068.1:5130-10843 GCA_964568245.1 uncultured Methylomarinum sp. | reverse complement strand
GGACAGCCTCCTAGGGTCGCTCGCCACTAGCGAACTAATAAAGTAACGTGTTTCTTTCTCGGTTTTTTTTTAGTTCGCGTTTAGCTGTGACTGCAATAATGCTATTCAAACCCACCCACTGGGCATGCTGGCCCTGCGTGAGTTGCGCGAGATCGGTAACCCAGTTATCTGCACCGAAAATAGTAGCGCAAATTGCGGTGAAAGATATATCGGAAAGACGATGTTTCTTGTGGCGGGCGATGCGAGTGTCTTCGATATCCGAGAAATGATAAATAATTGAGGCTGTAGGTTTCGGTTTCATTGAAATCAAAAGCTTATGATATATGCCCCACTTACATTATAATATCAAGTTGGTTTTAATGCGATTTCCCAAACTTTCCCTGTTGTTTGTATTGACGGGAATGTCTTAACCCTTTAGAATTGATAAGTTATGTTAGATCGTTTACCAGTTCATATAGATCCAGTGAGTTTTGCCGAAAGAGGCAAGCAACTTTTGGGTAAAATTAAAATAAATGAGATGCCTCGTTTGTCTGAAATTTTACTTGATGACTCGGGGGAAATAGAAATCAACCTTTCTTTTGATAAAGAAGGAAGGGTACCTACCATTGTGGGTGAAATCAAAGCCAATTTAATCATTGAGTGTCGGTCATGCGCAGAACAATTTGTTTTGCCAGTTGATCAGCATTTTAAATTGGGTTTGGTTCAATCATTAGAGCAGGCAGATAGGTTGCCAAGTGATTGTGAGCCTTTAATGATTGAAGTTGAAAAAATTTCACTTAATGAGCTTGTTGAAGATGAACTTTTATTAGCATTGCCTGATTTTCCTAAGCATCCTTATGTGTGTGTTGAGCAACAGGAAATTGAGCAAGTTAATGAGGTCGTCAGTGATGATGAAGGATTGGTCGAGTCTAACAACCCGTTTTCTGTTTTAGCTAAACTTAAAAATACTGGAGAGTAATAATGGCTGTACAAAAAAGCAAAGTAACACGTTCAAGACGCGGTCAACGTCGTTCACATGATACTTTAACAAGCAAGACTTTGTCTCAAGATCCAATGACAGGTGAAACACATATACGTCATCATATGACGCCAGATGGTGTTTTCAAAGGTCGTCAAGTTGTATTAAACAACGAAGACTAAGATTCTTTTATGAGGGGTTGGTATAAAAGCCAATACCCTCAGTCTTTGAATTTAAGTATAAAAGTAGCGTATTGATGTATCTTACTATAGCTTAAATTTTACCGATCTAATTCTATATCGGTTTCTATAAAATTTTCTGGAGTTGACCCTGGCGTGAGCTTAACAATTGCTATTGATGCGATGGGCGGGGATTTTGGCCCTGAAGTAACCATTCCTGCATCTTTAAAATGCTTAAATGCAAACCCTAAATTAAATATTATTTTAGTTGGAGATGAAGCAGTTCTTGACGGACTAATGACCGATGCTTTGACTCAATTTAAGGGACGGCTTTCTATTCAACATGCTTCTCAGCAAGTGGAAATGGATGAGAAACCTCAATCTGCATTAAGGGGTAAAAAAGATTCCTCTATGCGGGTCGCCATTAATCTTGTGCGTGATGGAGTGGCGGATGCTTGTGTTAGTGCTGGTAATACGGGTGCGTTAATGGCAACAGCTCGGTTTGTACTAAAAATGATTCCAGGTGTTGATAGGCCCGCTATTCTTTCAGCTTTACCGTCAACATTTGGACATACTCATATTCTGGATCTAGGTGCGAATGTAGATTGCACTGCAGAACATTTATACCAATTTGCTATTATGGGTGAAGAGGTTGTTAAAGCCGTTGAAAACATAGATTCACCAAAAATTGGATTGCTGAATATTGGTGAAGAAGATATGAAGGGCAATGAACAAGTGAAGGCGGCTGGAAAGTTGTTAGAGGCCTCATCTTTAAATTATATTGGTTATGTTGAAGGGAACTCAATCAATGCTGGGGCGGTAAAGGTTGATTTAATCGTTACCGATGGTTTTGTAGGGAATGTTGCTCTTAAATCCATTGAGGGTGCGGCAAAAATGATTGCTACAAAGTTAAAGCAATCCTTTTCTAAAAATATATTTACTAAGCTTGTGGGTATTGCAGCTTACCCTGTTTTAAAGATTTTTAAACAAAGTATTGATCCAAGAATGTATAATGGCGCAAGTTTTATTGGTCTGCGAGGTCTTGTTATTAAAAGTCATGGTGGTGCAGATGAGTTGGCTTTTAAAACGGCAATACAGCTTGCTGAAGTTGAAGTGGCTCAAGATGTAACGCGTAAAATCAGTGATAAAGTCGCTGCCACTCTGGAAAATAGAGAGTAACTATGAAACGTTGTTCAAAGGTAATTGGTACGGGGGGTTATTTGCCAGAAACGGTGCGGACTAATGATGATATTTCTAAATTAGTTGAAACAACTGATGAGTGGATTTTTGATCGTACAGGGATAAAAACACGACGTATCGCTGGGCCTGATGAATCAGCTGCAAGTATGGCTGAAATTGCCGCAAGGCAAGCAATAGAGGCGGCTGGTATTGAGGCGGGTGAAATTGATTTAATTATTGTCGCCACTGGTACCCCAGATAGAGTTTATCCGAGTACAGCTTGTATGTTGCAACACAGGTTGGAAATACAAAATTGTGTATCCTTTGATATTCAGGCTGCCTGTTCAGGGTCTATTTTTGCTTTGAGTATTGCTGATCAGTATATAAAGTCGGGTGCTGCGGATAAGGTGCTGGTTGTCGGTTCTGAAATATGTTCTCGATTAGTCGATTGGAGTGACAGGGGAACCTGTATTTTATTTGGAGATGGGGCTGGTGCTGTGCTTTTAGATTCATCTGATGAATTTGGCATATTATCAACTCATATTCATTCTGATGGAGCCTTTGAGGATTTGCTTTATTGTCCAAATCCACAAGTCGCGACAGAAACCAAAAAAGATGAAAAAGGTTTTATTACCATGAAAGGTAATGAGGTCTTTAAGGTTGCGGTCAACACTTTAGGTCGTATTGTTGACGAAACATTAGCGGCAAATGATTTGGAAAAAACGGATATAGATTGGTTGGTTCCTCATCAAGCAAATACCAGAATTATTGCTGCAACGGCAAGAAAATTAAAAATGTCGATGGATCAGGTTATTTTGACCTTGGAAAATCAAGGGAATACTTCTTCAGCCTCTGTTTTACTGGCTTTGAATGAAGGGGTTAGAGATGGGCGTATTAAACGTGGACAGCTGATTTTGCTAGAAGCTTTTGGTGCTGGCTTTACTTGGGGTTCCGCGTTAATTAAGTATTAGTATAGAGCAGGCTAAAGGCTAAAGGCTAAAGGCTAAAGGTAAGAAACGGGGGAAGAGCTCTTTGTTTTTAACCTTTCGCCTTTCGCCTTTCGCCTTTCGCCTGATTTTTTTGATAAAAAAATCATTATGAGTGAAAAAAATAATAATTTAGCCTTTGTTTTTCCAGGGCAAGGATCTCAATCAATTGGGATGTTATCTGGTTTAGCAGATGAATTTACGATCGTTAAACAAACGTTCGAACAAGCGTCTGAACTTTTGGATTTTGATTTGTGGAAACTGGTTCAAGATGGGCCAGTGGAAGATTTAAATCAAACTCATAATACTCAACCCGCCATGTTAACGGCTGGTGTTGCAATGTGGCGTGTTTGGTGTGAACAATCTAGTATTAAACCTGCATGGATGGCAGGGCATAGTCTAGGTGAATACACCGCGTTGGTTAATTCTGGTTCCATCAAGTTTGAAGATGCGGTGCAATTGGTTGCAGAGCGTGGACGATTTATGCAAGAAGCTGTGCCGGTAGGTGTTGGTGCAATGGCTGCCATTATTGGCTTGGATGACCAGAAAGTAATCCAGGCTTGTGCTGATAGTGCAGCTGATGAAATTGTTGCTGCGGTAAATTTTAATTCACCTGGACAAGTTGTTATTGCGGGTAATGATGCTGCTGTTGAGCGAGCCATGGTTGCAGCAAAAGAAGCGGGTGCAAAAAGAGCGTTAAAGTTACTTGTTAGTGTGCCTTCTCATTGTGCCTTGATGGTGCCAGCTGCTGAAAAATTATTTAAAAAGTTACAAGTTATTGATATAGCTAAGCCTAATGTCACTTTGATTCATAATGTTGATGTTGAATCGCATGATGAAGCCAGTGTTATTGCAACTGCATTAAAAGAACAATTGTTTAAACCTGTACGTTGGGTTGATAGTATTAAGTATCTGGCTGAGCAAGAAGTGACGCAGTTTGTTGAATGTGGACCAGGTAAAGTTTTGATGGGGCTTAATAAGCGTATTGTAAAAGGTGTTGATCATATGACTATGTACGACCCAGCGACCTTAGAAAAAGTATTGGAGCAAGTAAATGGATAAGAAAGTAGCATTAGTCACAGGCGCAAGCCGAGGTATTGGTCGTGCAATTGCGGAGCAATTAGTTGCTGATGGTTTTTTTGTTGTCGGTACTGCAACCAGTGATAATGGCGCTGATTCAATTTCTACCTATTTAGCTGATAATGGTAAAGGTTTAAAATTGAATGTGGCTGATGCAGATTCAATTTCTGAAGTGATTAAGAAAATTGCAGCTGACTACGCTGCACCAGCTGTATTGGTTAATAATGCCGGTATTACTCGTGATAATTTATTAATGCGAATGAAAGATGATGAGTGGAATGATATTATTACCACTAACCTGACTTCAATCTTTCGTATGAGTAAAGCCGTTTTACGGGGCATGATGAAAGCTAAGACAGGCCGCATTATTAATATTTCATCTGTGGTTGGGGCAACAGGCAATGCAGGGCAAACAAATTATGCTGCTTCAAAGGCTGGTATGATTGGGTTTGCAAAGTCTATGGCTAGAGAAGTGGGTTCTCGTAATATTACTGTTAATACAGTAGCGCCTGGGTTTATCGATACAGATATGACTAAAGAACTTGCAGATGAACATAAAAATGCATTAATGAGTTCAATTGCTTTAGGTCGCTTAGGAGATCCAAAAGAAATTGCTCATGCGGTTTCTTTTTTAGCTTCAGAAGGAGCTTCTTATGTGACAGGTGAAACAATTCATGTTAATGGTGGCATGTTTATGTCTTAGTGTTGTGACTTTGACATAATATCAAGTATAATTCCACTCAGTCATCTGGGATAGCCAGAGGCAGAATTTTAATAAATTAATAAAAACTGATAAGTGTATTTAAACAGCACTTTATTTGAGGAAAATAAAAATGAGTAACATTGAAGAGCGCGTAAAAAAGATTGTTGCAGAACAGCTAGGTGTTAAAGATGATATTGCTAATGATGCATCTTTCGTTGATGATCTTGGTGCTGATTCTTTAGATACAGTAGAACTCGTCATGGCTCTTGAAGAAGAATTTGAATGTGAAATTCCAGATGAAGAAGCTGAAAAAATTACGACAGTTCAGTTAGCAATTGATTATATCAATAAAAACGTATAATTGATTAAACACTCTAATGAGCAAATTCTTGTCCATTAGAGTGTAATTCTGTTCTTTTAGGATGTTCTTTCCTCCCAATATATTTTTCTACGGATTTTACTTTGAGCACACGTCGAGTTGTTATCACTGGTTTAGGCGCGGTTACCCCTCTAGCTAATAATGTTTTAGATACTTGGGATGGTATTGTTAAAGGCAAGAGTGGAATCAGCCAAATAGATTCATTTGATATTTCGCCTTTTGCAACTACTTTTGGTGGTGTGATTAGGG
>CAZMQH010000068.1:0-5030 GCA_964568245.1 uncultured Methylomarinum sp. | reverse complement strand
ATAGATTCATTTGATATTTCGCCTTTTGCAACTACTTTTGGTGGTGTGATTAGGGATTTTGATATTACTGAATATATACCAGGTAAAGATGCCAAAAGAATGGATGGATTCATTCAGTATGGTATTGCAGCGGGTTGCCAAGCGATTGAAGATTCTGGAATAGAAGTAACAGCAGAAAATGCTGAACGTATTGGTGTTGCAATTGGGGCTGGAATTGGTGGTATAACAGGGATTGAAGAATGTTATGAGACTTATAAAAAAAGTGGGCCTCGTAGGATTTCTCCCTTTTTTGTACCAGGTAATATCATTAATATGATTTCAGGAAATCTTTCGATTAAATATGGATTGAAAGGACCAAATTTTGCGATTGTAACCGCGTGTACAACGGGAACTCATAATATTGGTGATGCTGCACGATTAATTAAATATGGTGATGCCGATGTAATGGTGGCCGGTGGTGCAGAAAGATGTACAACTTCACCAACAGCAATGGGTGGGTTTTCATCAGCAAAAGCATTATCACGCAGAAATGATGATCCGCAAGCGGCGAGTCGTCCTTGGGATAAAGATCGCGATGGATTTGTATTAAGTGATGGTTCTGGGGTTGTTGTTTTAGAAGAGCTAGAGCATGCAAAATCCCGAGGTGCTAGAATTTATGCTGAAGTAGTCGGTTATGGCATGAGTGGCGATGCATACCATATGACCACACCATCAATTGGCGGGGAAGGCGCAGCACGCTGTATGAAAAATGCATTACGTGATGCAGGCATAAACGCAGAACAAGTGGACTATATTAACGCACATGGTACATCAACACCTGCTGGCGATTTAGGTGAAACGCAAGCAATGAAAGCTGCGTTGGGTGATCATGCTTATAAAGTTGCGATTAGTTCAACTAAATCAATGATTGGACATTTGCTAGGTGCGGCAGGTGGTATTGAAGCAGTATTTTCGGCATTAGCTGTTCAAAATCAAGTAGCCCCTCCAACAATAAATTTAGAAAACCAAGATCCTGAATGTGATTTGGATTTTGTCCCGAACACAGCAAGGGATATGAAAATTGATATTGCTATTTCGAATTCCTTTGGTTTTGGTGGAACCAATGGCACATTAGTTTTTAAGCGTTACCAATAATTCAGACAAACAGTGTATGTACCTGCTTAATGGTGAAAGTAAACACTGTATAGAATTTTCAGATCGGGGCTTCCAATATGGCGATGGTTTATTTGAAACTATCGAAATTATTAATGGAAGCCCTGTCTTTTTAAAGCAACACTTTCAACGCCTTGATCTGGGTTGTCAGAAATTGTTGATTCCTACCCCAGATTTAGCATTACTTGAAAAAGAAGCTTTTGAATTTGTAAAAGATTCTAAGCATGCCGTTTTAAAATTAATGGTCACACGAGGTTCGGGTGGGCGAGGTTATCGCCAGCCAGAGACTATTAATGTTACTCGACTTTTTTCAATTCACCCCTACCCAAACTATCCTGCTGATTTAGTAGAGCAAGGCATTAATGTACGTTTTTGTGGCACTCGCCTAGGATTAAGTCCTAGTCTTGCAGGAATTAAACATATGAACCGTTTAGAGCAAGTGCTGGCACGAGCTGAATGGGATTGCCCTGATATTCATGAAGGGTTGATGATGGATATTAAGGGTAATGTGGTAGAAGGGACGATGAGTAATGTGTTTTTAGTTAAACAAGGTCATTTATATACACCATCAATAACACAATGTGGCGTTAAAGGTGTATTAAGGGCGATTGTTATGCAGCTAGCTGAAGTCAATAGAATACCGATGATTGAAAAAAATATCAGTCAAGATGATATTTATAAGGCAGATGAGCTGTTTGTGACCAATTCAATTGTTGGGATATGGCCCATTAAGCAAGTAGAAAACCAGAGGTATAAGTTGGGGCCACTCACTCAAAAACTACAGGCTTTGTTTGTGGAATTTAAACAGCAGGATGTTTATGATTGCTAAAATAATGACTGTTTTTCTGCTTATTATCGGATTGTCTATTACATGGCTATGGACAGAATATAATACTGCATTAACAAATATCGTTATTACAGAGAAATCTCGAATTATCGAAATTGAAAAAGGCGATAGTTTTAATACAATAACAAATAAGCTATTAACGAATCAAATTGCTATTCAGCCATTGTGGTTTAAATTAATTGCTTATGAAAAAAAAATTGCCAATAAGTTAAAAGCAGGTGAATATGAGCTAAAGCTAGGCCTCACTATGCCCGATATTTTAGCGGTATTTGTTGCAGGAAAATCACGACAATATTCCATTACCTTTCCAGAAGGTTTTAGCTTTAAGCAGATTGTTGAGAAGATTAAGCAAAACCCATATATAGATCAAACCATGGGAGCAATGGATTATCAGAGTATTATGGCAGAAATGGGCTCTGATTATAAACATCCAGAAGGTTTGTTTTTTCCTGATACCTATTTTTTTGATAAGAAAACCACTGATATTGCTTTATTAAAAACTGCATATAATAATATGCAGCGGGTTTTAAAAGAGGAATGGGAAAGTAAACAAGATAATTTACCTCTAAAGAGTCCTTATCAAGCATTAATTCTAGCCTCAATTGTTGAAAAAGAAACGGGAGCTGCCGTTGAAAGGGCGCAAATTTCAGGTGTTTTTATCAGAAGACTCAATAAAGGGATGCTTTTACAAACTGATCCCACCGTTATTTATGGGATGGGTGATCGCTATAAGGGTAATATACGATATAAGGATTTAAGACAGCCGACGGCTTATAACACCTATGTTATTAAAGGCTTGCCTCCAACGCCGATTGCTATGCCTGGTCAGCAAGCTATTCATGCTGCTCTTCATCCAGCAAAGGGAAACAGTTTGTATTTTGTGGCAAAAGGCCAAGGTGAAGGGACTCATGTGTTTTCTGCAACCTTAAGAGAGCATAATAATGCGGTTAATAAATATCAAAGAAGACGATGAAACTAGGAAGATTTATTACATTGGAAGGTGGTGAGGGGGTTGGTAAATCAACAAACTTAATATTTATTAAACAATTGTTAGAAAGTAGTGGGATTGATGTTGTGACTACCAGAGAGCCTGGTGGGACAATCCTAGCCGAAAATATTAGGCAGTTATTATTAGATAAGAGTGAAGAAACTGTTTCAGAAATAACAGAATTATTACTGATGTTTGCAGCAAGAGCTCAACATATTCAACAGGTGATTAATCCTGCGTTGGCTCAGGGGCAATGGGTATTATGTGACCGTTTTACTGATGCTACTTATGCTTATCAAGGTGGTGGGCGGGGTATGGATGTAAAAATGATTGAGTGGCTTGAGCAGAAAGTACAAGGAAGTGTTAGACCTGATTTGACGCTTTTATTAGATGCACCTATAGCCGTGGGGATTGAGAGAGCAAACGAACGAGGTGAACTGGATCGGTTTGAGCAAGAAAAGCAGGATTTTTTTCAGAAAGTGAGAACGGCTTATTTAGACAGAGCTGATCAGAATCAACAAGTCATAAAAATTATTAATGCAGATCAACCCTTGAATAAAGTGCAAAAACAAATAACTTCAATTATTCAATCATTTGTATAGAAAATAAATGAATGCTATCTTACAAAGCCTGCCTTGGTTGCAAGCTAGTTGGTCTCAACTAGAGAGGTATATTGATCAAAATCGTATTCCCCAAGCATTATTGGTGATTGGAAATAAGGGGCTGGGTAAATATAAGCTCATTAAACACTTTTCTCAATCTCTATTGTGTTCTTCCCCGCAGCCTCATGGTTTATTTTGTGGGGCATGTCAAAGTTGTACTTTGTTTAAAGCTCAAACACATCCTGATTATATCTATATCGCACCTGAAGAGGATGGAAAGGCAATTGGAATTGATATTATTCGTCAATTAACCACTAAATTGGCATTAAAACCGCAGTTTGAAAGCTATCGAATGGTGGTTATTAATTCTGCTGACAGTTTGAACAATGCCTCGGCCAATGCATTTTTAAAATATTTAGAAGAACCTACAGAACGCACATGTCTTATTTTAATCACAGATAAGCCATCAAAACTTCCAGCAACCATAAGAAGTCGGTGTCAAAAATTACAGGTTGCAGTAGCTGATACTGGACTGGCTAAAAAGTGGCTGAAAGAACAGGGTGTAGGAGAAAATATTGATCTATTGTTAAAAATGGCACAAGGATCTCCTTTGCAGGCTAAGCAACTTGCTGATAACTTTGTTATTAGTTTTAGGCAAGAGAGTTTCAAGCAATGGCTTCAGGTGGTTAATTCAAAAGAAATTTTTATTTCAATTGCAGAGCAGTGGTCAAAATTAGATAAAGCAGTGATGGATTTATTATTGTTTTGGCTGATTGGTTGGACAGTGGATGTTATAAAACTTAAATGTTATCCACAAATAAATGAAATAGTTAATAATGATTTTCTCACAGACTTGCAACAGCTAGTAGACAAGCTAGACTTAAAGAAACTATACGAATATTATGATTTTTTACTTTTGAGCAGGCAGCGATTAGATACTCAATTGAATAAACAATTAATGTTTGAAGAAATTTTAATTCATTGCTCTGAACTTAATAGCGGATAGACTCATGTCAACACCAGCAGCTCCAAGACAAGGTATATTATCTCTTTCAATTAAAGAAAAGAATGCTCTTTACGCAGCCTACATGCCATTTGTAATCAATGGTGGGTTATTTATCCCCACTAAGCGTGAATATAAAATGGGAGAAGAGGTTTTTATGTTGCTCAATTTAATGGATGAAACCGAAAGATTACCTATTGCTGGTAAAATTATTTGGAAAACACCTGCTGGGGCAGAGGGTTATCGCGCAGCGGGAATTGGTGTTCAATTTAGTGATCAGGATGATGGGGCAGCAAGAAATAAAATAGAAACTTATCTGGCGGGAACACTTGAATCAGAACGATCAACACATACGATGTAGCCTTGTGAATAAAGCAGTGTACTCTAGGAGGCTGTCCGAGAATAGAAAACCTGCTACGGAAAAAGCCCTTTTGGCCA
>CAZMQH010000067.1:0-10927 GCA_964568245.1 uncultured Methylomarinum sp. | reverse complement strand
TACTAGCTGTTTATTGAGTTGTTTGGGAGAAATATCAAAACCATTGACTGTAGAAGCTATTGAATCATACTCTTCTTGCGTAATATCATTCTGCTTCAAAAGCTTGTCTATAGAGACAATTAACTCATTTTTCATGGAGTTAATGTCCTCGCCATCAGGTAATGAAGAAAACGTATTAACAGGAACAACAATATCTTCTAGGTTCAGTCCCGGAAGTTCAAAAATTTGCCAATTAATCAGAGCAACAGTGATGCCAGACTGATTTTTTGCTTTACTGACAATAAGCACCTGTTTTCCTATTGATGCTATTGCCAATCGCCCTATTCCTTTTTCACCTGTGGCAATTCTAAGTTCTTTGGAATTATCTATGGGTGGCGGCGTTGATTTTCTATTAATAACTTTAGATTCTGTTCCCAGAGTTAACCACCGGGTTTCGAAATCTTTTTGCGTCATTCCTACGCCATCATCTCTTAGAATAAATATTTTCTTGAGTCTGAAATAATCTATATCAACTTTATCGGCATATGCATCATGTGCATTTTTTAATAATTCATTGATTGCAGTAGGAATACCTGCAATTTGTTGTCGGCCTAATAAATCTAGCGTTCTTGCTCTGGTTTTAAAATTTGCCATGCTTTATATTTTCGATAATTGCCAAGCCAATTCGTCTTGCATATTCAGGCGGCACTGCATTTCCTATTTGTCTTGCAATGGATGCATGGCTAGAGCCATAAAACTTATAACTTTGAGGGAAAGACTGTAAAGTTGCGCCTTCTCTCAATGATAACGCTCTATCTTCATCTGGATGAACAAACCGTCCGTTTGAGACGCTAAAAAATTTTGTTGTTATTGTGGGGGCTGGTCTATCCCACCAAAGCCGTCCAAAGGTATCTTTAAAAGAGTTATCTTTGCCAATAAAACATGCAAGCTGAAGTTTAGAATCATTCGCAAAGTCTAGTCGATTCCCTCCATCATGCTTTACTTTTTTCAACCGGTTTAAAGTAATAGGCTCAACATTCGGAACAGAATGTAAAAAATCAGTGACATCTCGAAAGCCTGCGTTGATTTTAGGAAACCCATTTTTCACCCCAATAACGTCACCAACTGTTTTTTGTTGCTTAACTTTTTTCGGAAAAATCTTTTCCTCGCCAATTCTACTGGCTACAAGCGTAAATCGCTTTCTATTTTGAGGGACACCGTAATCACATGTATTGTGAATTTCAAAATGCACAATATATTTATTTGATTCTAGCCAATTAATAAATTGCTCTAAACCACTTTCTTTCTTTCGACGTAAAACCCCAGGCACATTTTCTACAACAACATAGCCAGGATTAAAATATTTTACAAATCGTTCAAATTCAACCAATAAGCTTTTAGATTTTTCTGATTTTTTTCTATCTGTATTAATGATGCTCCAGAACTGACAAGGACTGCAACCAATAAGAATAAGATTATCATCATCTTTTTGTAAGTTTAAAGACTTTTGCAACTCAGCTTCTTTTAATTCAAAGACATCTGCATGGATAAATTTTGCGCCTGTGATATTGGCTTCATAAGTTTTTCTGCATGCAACTTCATAATCAACACCTGCTAAGACATTAATCCCAGCTTGTTGCAAGCCAAAGCTCATACCTCCGCCTCCGCAGAAAAAATCGACTGCTTTTATTTTATTTATCTTTGGTTTCATCAAGCATTTGATTTAGTAATCTATTATTAGGTTTTATCGGAAGCTCTTATAATATCAAAGATATTTGCTTACATGGAAGAGTTATAATCTATGCAATCTATATAAAAGCTTAATTCATCAGCGAGGCATGCTAAAGTACCCCCATAAGTAACCACAAGGAGAATAGCTATGCAAATGGCAGGTATCAAAGAAATCAAAGCAAACCCTGGCCTTATCAGTAAGGCTATTGAAGACCATCAATACTTGCTTATTTCAAAAAGAGGTAAACCTATTGCTATTGCAACTGCCCTAGATGATAAGGTGTTTGATTTAGGCCTAAAAAAATGGATTCTGATTCAGGCCTTTAAATCAGGTGATTTATCTGTAGGTCAACTATCTCGCTCATTAGATAAAACCCACGCAGAAACTAGCAAATTACTAAACCTGCTTAATATCCCCTTACTCGACTATGATTTAGATGATGAAATGGATGTTGTTGATAGCCTATCATGAACAAAACAACAGTAATCAGCGACACCTCAAGCTTGATTATTCTCGCTAAGCTTAATCATTTTGCATTGCTTGATCATTTATTTGAAAAAGTATTCATTCCTAAAAGAGTAATGCAAGAATTATCCACTAAAGAAGATGATATTCAACAAGCAATAATAGACAACCCTCTGTTTGAAATTACTGAATGTAAGGATACCGAGCTTTTAGATCTTCTTGACGATATATTGGATTATGGTGAGTCCGAAGCCTTGGCTTTAGCTAAGGAGCGATCATTAGTCTTATTAATTGATGAAAAAAAAGGTCGAAAAATAGCAAAAAACATGGGGATTAAAATTATTGGGTTTCTAGGGGTTTTATTACTTAATTATCGACACAACAAGTTAAGTAAGCATGAAATTGAAGATATTCTATCTCACGCTGATAAACTTAATTTCAGGTTATCAAAAAAACTTAAACAAGATTTCTTTTCAAGACTATAAACAAGCTTACCAAGTTTGCACCTCGCCTTAAACATTTAGCCCCCCCCCCTCATCCTGCGATATTTAGTAAAAATTTTATAATATGACAAACTTTGCAAATTTGCTTGACCGTGATAGTGATTTTATTTGGCACCCCTATAGCTCAACAAACTCAAACCAAGCTATTTTCCCGGTAAAATCTGCTACTGGCGTGCGCATTAAACTCACCGATGGGCGTGAGTTAATTGATGGTATGTCTTCTTGGTGGAGTGCGATTCATGGCTATAATCACCCAGTGTTAAATCAAGCCATAGCCAATCAACTTAAAGACATGTCTCATATTATGTTTGGCGGTTTAACCCATCAACCTGCGGTTGATTTAGCTGAACTATTAGTCAAAATAACACCAAAATCATTAACAACAGTTTTTTTTGTAGATTCAGGCTCAGTTGCGGTTGAAGTAGCCATGAAAATGGCCATTCAGTATTGGTATGCTAAAAACCAGCCTAAAAAACAAAAAATGTTAACTATTCGCCATGGCTATCATGGTGATACTTTTGGTGCCATGTCGGTCAGTGATCCTGAGAATGGTATGCATAGTTTATTCTCAGAGACTCTGACACAGCAGTTCTTTGCTGATGCACCCCACTGTAAATTCAACCAATCCTGCTCTGATGCTGATATATCGCCACTACAATCACAATTAGAAAAGAACCATCAACATATTGCCGCCATTATTTTAGAACCCATTGTACAAGGGGCTGGCGGCATGCGATTTTATTCACCTAGCTACCTAAAACAAGTGCGTAAACTTTGTGATCAATACAATGTATTACTTATTTTGGATGAAATAGCCACAGGATTTGGACGTACAGGGAAATTATTTGCCTGTGAACATGCAGCAATAGAACCTGATATTCTTTGCCTTGGCAAAGCCTTAACAGGTGGATATATGACCTTGGCCGCTACATTAACCAATCAACATATTTCACAAACTATTAGTGAAGGTGAACCCGGGTTATTTATGCACGGACCAACTTTTATGGCTAACCCCTTAGCCTGCAGTGCCGGCTTGGCAAGCTTAAAGTTACTCTTAAACTCGCCCTGGCAACAGAGAGTAAAACAGATTGAACAACAATTAACGACTGGGTTAGCACCATGCCAAGACCTTTTAGCCGTTAAAGAGGTCCGAATTCTGGGGGCAATTGGTGTGGTTGAGCTACATCAAGCCGTTGATATGCAAACAATACAACCACAATTTGTTGACGCAGGGGTTTGGGTGCGCCCATTTAATCGTTTAATTTATCTGATGCCTCCTTATATAATAGAGTGTGATGATTTAACTATATTAACCAATGCCGTTGTTAGCATTATTTCCAATATTAAGGATTAGTCATGAATGATAAAAAATTACGCTGGGGTATATTAGGTGCTGCACGTATTAATCAACAATTAATGCCCGCTATTGTTGCCGCCAATAATAGCGAGCTGGTTGCTATTGCCAGTAGGCGACCCAATGCAGCAGCTGAAACGTTAAAGCAATACGCACCTCAGCAAAAAAACGTAACGATTTACGATGATCCTGAATTACTACTTAAGGATGATTCCATCCAAGCAGTTTACATCCCTTTAGCCAATAAAGAACATGCGGAATGGGTATTGCGTGCGATAGAACATGGGAAGCATGTTTTATGCGAAAAACCGATGGCATTAACCGTTACCGACATTGAAGCCATTGAAATAGCCGCAGATAATCATAATGTAACGGTAATGGAAGGTTTTATGTATCGTTTCCACCCACAACATGCGCGAGTAAAAGAAATCATAGATTCAGGAATAATCGGTGAAGTGCGGTCCGTTAGAGCCTGCTTTTCTTACTTAATGCAACCCGCTCGCGAATATCGCATTGATAATACCGTTGAAAATGGCAGCGGCGCCATGTGGGATATTGGTTGTTATGCCATTCATGCTGCTAGACTGCCTTTTTATAACGAGACGCCTGTCGCTGTTACTGCCATGGCAAAACATATAGAAAGCGGAGCTGATATAAGCTGCAACGGCATTATTGATTTTGGTGATGGTAAATATGCACATTTTGACTTTGGCTTTGAACATGCTCGTCGTGCAGAATATGAAATCATCGGTACTAAAGGCGGCCTAAAATGTCACAATGTCTGGGCTAAGCAAGCAGAGACTCCAGTTATTTCATGGTGGACCGAAGCAGGTGAACAAGAGCAAGAAACACTAGCACTCGCTAACCACTTCCAATTAGAAGTTGAACATTTTAGTGACTGCATCCTAAATAATAAAAAAGTTTTACTAGCGCTTAGTGATGCAAAAACCAACTGCAAAATCATCACTGCCGCTTTAGAATCAGTTAAAACAGCAAAACAGATCAAACTTAAAACATAATTCAGGCTAGGTTAATAATAACCATGCTCAAATAAATTAAATAATTTGCTAATATTACACTTAACTGGTAAATTTTAGCAGTTATATTCACTCAAAACGTTAAGGAAAATTTAATATGAAAAAAACCTTATTAACAGTTACTACCATAGCGACAGTTGCTTTATCAGGCTGTGCCACTCAATCTATTAGTACGTTTCAACCTTTTCAAGCTAGAGATCTAAATAGTTTAGTTAGTTCAGGACACTTGCAACAAAAAAAGGATACTTTTTTCGTTATTAATGATTCTTCCTTATCAACAGCAAAAACTTACCTTGGCGCGGGATTCCCTGGGCAATCCAATCCTACAAAACTTTCCATCCAAAAAGAACTATTAAGCAGAATGAATAAAACCATTCCTAATATTTCTTTGACATCGGGCCTTCGTAGCTTCGGTTATGGCCCATGTTTAGATTGGAAATTCACAAAACTAAACCAAGCTGTTCAAAACCATTCCTCATCTACATTTAACAGCGCTATTAACTCTCTAGAATGTTCCAGTGGTGGCACACCAGTAGCTTCTGCATTTACAGCAGCAAATGATGACCTTGCATCAACAACTGGCAACATTGGCGTTATCCTTTTCAGTGATGGCCAGTTCGACTTACTTCCTATCCCTGCAATTAAAACACTTAAAGCAACGTACGGCAACAAACTATGCGTATACACTGTATGGACAGGTAACGAAGATGAAAATGCAGGCCGAGCGATTCTTGAAAGCTTAACAGCTACTTCTGGCTGTGGCTTTTCTACAACGGCTAGCGCAATTGCCTCAAGCAGTGGCATGGCAAACTTTGTCACTAACGTATTTTTTGACCATTCAGCTCCTGTTATTCCTACAAACAACGATACCGATGGTGACGGCGTATTAAACAGCCAAGACAAATGCCCAAATACTCCACGTGGTGCAATTGTTGATAAAGATGGATGCTGGGCATTCCATGGTGTTCTTTTTGAGTTCGATAAATCTAGCATCAAAGCTGGTTACGAACTCTTATTTAGCAATGCTATTCTTGTATTACAACAAAACCCAAGCTTAACAGTTGAGCTCCAAGGACATACTGATAGTCTAGGTGCAGCATCTTACAACCAAAGTCTATCTGAAAGCAGAGCCCAATCAGTTAAACAACACCTAGTTGATAACGGCATTGCCGCTTCTCGTTTAACGACTAAAGGTTTCGGAGAGTCTTACCCAGTAGCATCAAATGATACAACTGAAGGTAGAACACATAACCGTCGAGTTGTTTATAAAAGAACTGATATGTAATTAATATCGTTCAATTGATAAATATAAAAAGGAGGGAATTTATTTCCCTCCTTTTTTTTGCTTACAACTTTTTCATTAGCCTAACGTTTAATTATTGACACCAACCTTCCGCTGCAACTTCTTTTAGTCATAGGTATCGACATAACCATACAACACCTCACCTTACAAGTTATACCCATCCTAATATATTTCACCTGAACTAAGAAATCATCCTGCAGGTTCTTATTAATTGCTCTATAAGTTCTGGCATAGAAACTTGCTCTAAATTTTAAATCAGTTTTAGCCTAATGCTTTAGGCTGTAGAGACAAGGTATGCCTTGTCTCTACCTAATGCTAATCCAGATTAAAGGTTTTGGGAATAACAACTATTACAGCAATCTTTATTGGGATTGGTATTACAAATCCGATCAATTACCCCCTGCCTGAGTATATGCACCTAGGCACTTAGTCAATTAAACCCCAATCATCAGGCACAAAAAAAGGGAGTCATTAAAAATGACTCCCTTTCCTTTTAATAGTACAGTAAAAAATTATTTTTTTATATCTTCAGCTATTTTATTGAATGCTTCAACACGAGCTTTACCCATATTCACTAAATCAACACCTATATCTACAATGATTTTGATCAACCCAGGTGTAGTGACAATCATTTTCCCTAGAAACCCGACAATCACAACTGAAATACCCGCGCCAATCATTCCGTCCAATCCAACAAGAGCAAATATTTTTAGGAATAAAACAATCAAATCCAATGGAATCAGAATCATTGCGCCAAAATAGACCAAGACCATAAATGTAAAAATAACAAATACAACAAACTGGAGCAACCTTACTAAAGCAACATTAACTTTATTCATAACAGTGAATTTCCTACAAAGAATATGAAAGCTCAATTTGAATCCCCTGCGATGCAAACCTAACTTTACTTAAAACGAATCTGCTTATTATATCTCAAAATGCCCCATGCTCAAATCATTCTTCATCATCATTTACAAACAAAGGATAAATTAACATTCCAGTTAGAAAACCTCCAAGGTGGGCCCACCAAGCAACATCAAGCGCAATATTATCAAAAATCAGCGATGCAGTCGCATTTTGTAATTGTATAATCACCCAAAAGCCTAAAAAAGCGATAGCGGGAAGCTCAAAGAAAATTGGTAAAAATAAAAAAGGGAACCAAATCACCACCCTAGCAAAGGGGTAAACACGAAAGTAAGCCCCTAAAACCCCAGCTATTGCTCCTGATGCCCCCACAACAGGCACTGTTAAATTTGGTTCAAAATACCATTGAATAAAGGTTGCAAATAAGCCACAAAAAAGATAAAACACCAAAAACCTTCCATGCCCCATAATACCTTCAATGCTCTTAGAAAATATCCACATAAACCACATGTTGACAATAAGATGCACCCATCCACCATGTAAAAACAGGCTTGTTAAAAAGGATAAGTAATTATCAAAAGGTAAACCAAAGGCTGCAGACCAACTAGGATTTGAATACCTTATCGGCACCATGCCATAAAAATAAGTAAGTTGTCTTTGAGTTTCATCTGGCAGCATTTTCATTAGACTAAAAATGATAATGCAAAGTAACATCAGCCCCCAGCTCGCATAAGGCCTCCTCTTGCAGAAAATATTATCTCTAATTGGAATCATTGTTTTTCATACCCATCTGTATTTTTACCTACCCATCGTACAGCTTCAGACTGTAATATCTCTTTTTTCCAAAAGGGGGCTTTTGATTTTAAAGCTTCCATAATATATCGACTGACATCAAACGCATCCCCACGATGAGAACTCCACACAGCAACCAGCACAATAGGATCATCAGGAAAAAGCTCCCCAACACGATGCACCACTAAAACATCTATTACCCGCCACCTTTGCATGGCTTCAGTAATAATTTTATCCAACTGTATTTCAGTCATTCCTGGATAATGTTCTAAAGTCATCCCTTTTACATCATCGCCCTCATTAAAGTCTCGCATAGTACCGACAAAAATACTGGTTGCCCCAAATTTCCCACTCATATCATTAGCAGCTAATTGAAACCGCTGTATTTCTTGCCAAGGATCAAAGGGAGTTTCTACTATTTTAACTTGCAAGCTAGCCTCCTGTTACGGGTGGAAAAAAAGCGACTTCATCACCTTTATTAACCAAACTATCAAGACCAACGTATTCCATATTAACAGCTGCTAAAACATTAGCGGGTAGCTCAACGTCTTTATTCGCTTGTTTCCAGACCTCTAGGACAGAAATAACCGCAACAAATTCCAATTCATCTTCAGATCGCCCTAAAGATTCTTTTAAACTAGCAAAATAACGGACTTTAATCGACATTAACAAAAGTTCCTATAAAATAGACAATAATATTAAACCTACTATACAAAAAAATGACCAAACTCACCCATTTTAATCAATCAGGCGAAGCCCATATGGTTGATGTTGGAGAAAAACCTATTACTCAACGTACCGCAACGTGTGAGGGCTTCATCGACATGCTGCCTGAAACCTTAGATTTAATCACTCAAGGGTCTCATAAAAAAGGTGATGTTTTAGGTATTGCTAGAATAGCAGGCATTATGGCAAGCAAAAAAACAGCAGAACTAATTCCTCTTTGCCACCCCCTACCCTTAACGCATGTTGAAGTTAATTTAACACCTGACAATCATAATCACCGCATTCACTGCCAAACAACGGTTAAAACTAATGGTCAGACAGGCGTTGAAATGGAAGCATTGAACGCTACCCAAATTGCATTATTGACTATTTATGATATGTGCAAGGCCGTTGACCGTGGAATGATTATCCAATCTGTACAATTACTTGAAAAAGATGGTGGGAAATCAGGTCACTGGCAACGAGCAATTAGCACCGCCAACACCCTTTAAAGCAACGCCTCCATGCATTATTTTTCTGAGTCTATTATTTCAGCACTTCAACTTATTATCCAATTTGACCCTGAGATTTATCAAATTGCCTGGGTCTCTGTCAGAATAGCCCTCACAGCCACTTTAATTGCTTCTATCTTTGGCCTTTTTCTCGGCATCATAACCGCTATTACCCAATTTCCAGGTAAATATTTAATACAACAAATATTAAATACTCTTATGGCCATCCCAACCGTTATGATTGGTTTAATTTTCTACGGCCTTTTGAGTCGCCAAGGACTTTTAGGTGGTTTAGGACTTCTTTACACTGAAACAGCAGTAATAATAGGCGAAACCTGCCTGATCTTTCCTCTCATTATGAATATGACTTTAGTTGCCGTGCAATCAGCAGATCAACGCTTAGTCAGCACCCTCACCCTATTAGGCGCAAAACCCTATCAGCAGATCCTTCCTATTATCAGCGAATTACGCTATGCCTTGCTCGCAGGTGTCATTACTGGGTTTGGTCGTGCCATTGGTGAAGTGGGAGCAGCCATGATGTTAGGTGGGAATATCCAAGGGGTAACACGCACCATGACCACGGCCATCGCTTTAGAAACAAGTAAAGGCAACTTTGAACAAGGACTAGCACTAGGCATATTACTGCTAATTATTGCATTCTCAATCAACTTGGCTTTACAACTGATAAACACCAAAAGTTAATATGCATTATTCTTTACTAATCATAATATTACTAAGTAGCACGTTTACCAGTCAGGCTGGTGATGCACCACCTTTAACCTTAGCAAAAACATATCAAGGCCACGTCGATTTAAGCCAATACTGGGTAAGCGAAAAATTAGATGGGGTACGAGCTTATTGGAATGGGAAGCAACTTATTTCACGGCAAGGCAACATCTACCCTGCTCCTTCATGGTTTACTAAAGACTTTCCTTCTGAATCATTAGACGGCGAACTCTGGTTAGACAGAGGGAAATTCCAGTCGTTGGTGAGCGTTGTTAGAAAAAAACAAGCAATAAATCATGAGTGGCAACAAGTCCGTTACTTTATTTTTGATTTACCTCACTTAAACAAGCCATTTAAGCAACGCTTAAAACATCTACAAAAACTAAGTAGTTTATATGACGGCGCTTACTTAAAAATAGTTAAACAATCCAAAGTAGCAGACAAAACAGAACTCATGCAAACCTTAGACAGGCTAGTAGCAAAGGGAGCTGAGGGACTGATGTTACATCATACAGATGCCTTATATCATTCAGGAAGAAATAGTGATTTGCTAAAAGTAAAACCTTATTATGATGCAGAAGCTAAAGTGATTACGCACATCCCTGGAAAAGGGAAATATACTGGTTTGATGGGTGCTTTATTAGTCGAAACGACTAAAGGATTGCAATTTAAAATTGGTACAGGGTTTACTGATAAGCAAAGATCAGAACCCCCCACCATTAATTCAATAATTACTTATACCTACCATGGAAAAACCCAAAAAGGCATTCCAAGGTTTGCTAGTTTTTTGAGAATAAGAGAATAGATTCAACAACCAACTTAAAATCAAATATCCAGGAGCTGCCTGAGAATAGAAATCGTCGCGAGGGAAAGCCCTTTTGAGTCAGTTTTTTCGTTCATTTGAGGCGAATAGCTGTGCTATTTAACAAAAATGAACGAAAAAATGGCCAAAAGT
>CAZMQH010000066.1:0-10951 GCA_964568245.1 uncultured Methylomarinum sp. | reverse complement strand
AGGCGCGTCGCATCTGAATTCCCACGCAGCGCGTGGGAACTAGCACTTCACAAAAGCAACAATTAAAAACTGGAACATTGAGAGCCTCTTGAGTAATACTCTTTTCATATTCCAGAAACCCTTTCATTCTAAAATCCAACGCATACCCTACCTTAAATTAATTAATCAATACCAAATTAACCATTAATTTACAGCCCTTCCCAAGGTTCAAATAAGCCTGTCACATCAACCCCGAACATATCTAACACCCGCCCTACCCCTTCATCAACCATGGCAATAATTGAATTAGATTTACTATAAAAAGCAGGCATAGGAGGAAAAATAATCCCGCCCATTTCGGTTACACTGGCCATATTACGAATATGGGCCAAATTTAATGGCGTTTCTCTTGGCATAATCACCAGCCGTCGCCGCTCCTTTAAAGCCACATCAGCAGATCGAGTAATCAAATTATCACCAAAGCCATGTGCAATGGCTGATAGCGTTTTCATCGAACAGGGGGCAACAATAACGCCTTCTGTTTTAAAGGACCCACTGGCAATACTGGCTGCAATATCATTAACACCATGCACCACATCCGCCATTTCATATAAAGTAGAACGATCCATCTCCATTTCATACTTTAAATTAATCAAACCAGACGATGAAATAACTAAATGAGATTCCCACTCATCTTGCTTTTGTAATACTTGCAACATTCTTACGCCATAAATAGCCCCTGTCGCCCCAGTCATTGCGATGACTAATCGTTTTTTTTGTATCATTCAGCTATTCTATCAGTCGCATCAACTAAGGCATCAATCATTTCATTACCACTAGCGATATGTCCTGCATTAGGTAATACAATATATTCAGCTTTTGGTAATGCATTATGTAAACTTAGCCCCGCTTCCATCGGGCAAACCAGGTCTTTTCTGCCATGAATAATAATGGTAGAAATATCCTGCAAAATATCACATCCATTCAAAATCTGGTTTTCAGTTATAAAATACTTATTTAAAGCATAATGAATTTCCATTTGCACCTGCTTAACCATTTTCTCCGTGACATGCACTGGCTTTTCATCTTCCTGATAATCATGCATTAAGGCAACTTGTCCACCCCACTCTATCCATGCTTTAGCTGCACGCCTTTGAGTTATTTCATCAGCCCCAAAAACAGCATCATGCAAGCCTTTTACCCAATCAACTCGTCCCGGTTCAGGAATACTATTGATAAGTTGCTGCCATTTCTCAGGATATATCCGGCCTGCACCTTCTTGAGAAAACCAGTCTAAATCTTTTTGCCTAGCTAAAAAAACACCGCGAATAATCATCCCCAGAACACCAGCCGTATGTTGCTGTGCATATAAAAGAGCCAGCGTACTTCCCCAAGAGCCACTAAATAACAGCCATTGTTTAATATCTAATTGCTTTCTAATTTGCTCCATATCATCAATTAAATCCTGCGAGGTATTATATTCAACCTCACCAAAAGGTAAAGACTGCCCACAACCGCGTTGATCCATCAGGATAATATGATATTTTTTTGGATTAAAAAACTGACGGTGCCCTGGATGCGTCCCAGAACAAGGGCCACCATGCAGAAAAATAACAGGAATTCCATCTGGATTCCCTGATTGCTCGACATACACTCTATGCTGACTATTTGTTGGTAGAAAAAAAGAGTGAAAAGGATCTATTTTTGGATAAAGGGGTTTCATTGTTTCCTGTAATATTGATATTCCACACGAAATACTAGTTAATTTTTTGTAGCCTTGCCGTCACTTCATTAACTTTTTCAGTATTACCAAGCGAATGATAAACAGAAATAGCGCGTTTAAAATAACTTAATGCATATGGCTTATCGCCTTGCTTCTGATAAATTTCACCTAGTTCTAATAAAGTTCCGGCAATACCAGAACGAGATAAGTTTTCTTTATATAATGCCAAGGCTTTCTGTAACGTAGTAATGGACTGAAGATAATCGCCTTGTTGAAATAACAACTTAGCTTGAAATCGTAATAATCTAGCCTCTAAAGCGGTATTTTGACGGGTTAATTTTGTTAATACCTTAGCAAAACGTAAGACCCAAATTGATTCATGCTGTTTTTGTGAAAAAGCCAACTTAGTTTTAGCTACAATAGCCGCTAGCTCAATGGCATTAGGAAAAGCCTCTACACTATCTTCTACAAAAACGGGTAACAGTGTCTGTAGCAACTCCCCCGCTTTTAACAGTTGTTTCTGCTGTATAGCCAATAAAGCATGAAGCAAAGTAATACGTGATTGATAACTTACCAACCCGTCTGTACTTACAATGTATTCAGCTTGAATTAAATGATGATAAGCCGCTTTTTTATCATGGACAGCCAAAGCAACTTCCACCAGGTTTATATGACTTATTAAAACAGCTAACCTATCATCTATTGATTGATAAACTGATAATGCTTTATGAAATGATCGTTGTGCTTTAAGCCATTGTTCATTTTGATAGGCCTCCATGGCATCACTACTATAGCTTTCTGCATTTAATACCAAGGCAGGCTTATGAATGGAATTGCCCCCACAAGCAGTCAATATCAGACACAATAAAACCCAATATATTCTATTCATAATCTGAATGAGCTGGAATCAATTGCTTTGGAGTAGATTCATCTTTAGAAAGTGGCCATATATTTTGCACACTATCTAATAATTGATCCGTCTTAGTCAAAGTGCGTCTTGCATCAATCGCTACACCCGGTATTTCTTGTAACTCGCCATTGATCAAAGTTAATGCCGTTTTTGCCTGTGCAATAATAGCATTTAACTCTTTAACTATTTCAGGAAGACTCTGTGTAGCTCCACGTAAATCTTGGGTCATAACCCTTGCATCTTGCAAAATAGGTTCTAGTTGTATCAACCTCTTTTTAGCGATAGTAATAATACCTTCCGCTTCTGACAGTATTTCCGCCCCTGATTTCACCACCACCTTTAAATCTTTTTCTACATTTTGGTCAAAAATAGCGGCTCCCAGTACACCATGCCCCGTTGAAATTTGAGTAATAATGTCATGTATATTGCCAAAAGTTTGTTCTATCTTTGGCAGTATATTTTCAACATTAGCTAATAAACTTTTATTATTCGCATATTGAATAAGATTGGCTATTCCCAGCATTAAATCATTTAATGAGGGTGTTTCTTCCACTGGAATGGTAGATCCCGCTGCTAGTATCGGCGCATCAAATAATCCAGCTTTAATCTGAATCTGCGCATTACCAATATTAGTTAAACGATTAACGACAGCTGTCGCCCCCATTCTAATAAGTTTTCGTTGCGCTTCATAGATCTCAATTTCCACTTTTATTTTATGATCTTGAGCCAGACTAAGACTTGATACCACCCCAACTTCGGTACCCAATGAGGTTACAATACTTCCTTGGCTAATCCCATCAATACTATTAACCTCTATGAAAAACTTCACTCGCTTTTCAAAAAAATGCTGATTATTGACACTAATAAAGATAAAAAACAATAATAAAACAAAGCCAAAAAACACAAAAAAACCGACCAAACGCTCTCGATAGTTATAAGAGGTTTGATGAATATATTGCCCCGAATTTGCTTCAATTTGTTTTTTCATAAACCTATTCTATTTCAATCACAACACAGTATTCAACAATTCACCAATCTCAGGATCATCAGTTTGTATAAAAGATTCCCATCCATTGAAGTAGGAGATTTTGTTCTCTGAGATAAAAATAATCTGCTTCGCATACCGCTGTAAAAACTTAGGGTATTGGAGCCCACCTATCATACACACAGTATGGTTCTCAATATACCGCCCCAATAAACCCGCCATTTTTTCTCGCTCTTTCGCCCCCAAATCACTAAAGGGCACATCTAAAAATAACATTTGAGGATCAAGAATTAATGCTCTTGCCAAAGCAAGAATAATTTGCTGGAAGCTATTTAACTGAGCAGGATAAGCTGTTGGCTCAAAGTCACAATTTAATTCTGCCAATAACAACCTAGCCCTATCCGCAACGTCCCGAAAAGATAAATCGGTATGATAAAGAGCAGGCAACATGACATTCATTAAGCCATGTTGCTCTGATAATAAAGGTGCTTTTCCTGAAAGATAACCTACCTGCCCTCGAAATTTTCGCCATGCCAGCTGATCAAATTTGGATATCTGTTGTCCTAAAATATTAACCATCCCTTTTTCGGGTTTTGAAATGCCCGCCAGCATTTGCAAATAACCCCTTAACTGAATCCTATGTGGTCCAATCAGACACGTTAAACTTGAATTCTGTAACTGACATGTTAAAGCAGGATAATTCAAGCCACTTTCCATCTTGTAAGGAATAGCTTGTTCGGTGCTTATATTGGCTGATTCTAATCTGTGACTCATAAGGTAAACACAACAAAATAACCATCGATTAACAATAAAAATACAATACTCGTTGCGATCGCTTTTTGCATCTGTTTAGACACTTGAGTAGGGGAATTTATCACTGCCAGACCATGAAAGCAGGCAATAACTCCAACCGTTAAACCAAATAATAGATTTTTCAGCATAAAACTAACCAGACTACTCACGGAGACTAACCCCAACAATTCCGTTATCGCTTTTTGAGCAGATAAATCATAGATAAGAGAGCTAAACAGCATACCAAAAAAAATCATAACAGCTGAAAAATACAGCGCCAACACCAGCTGACTGACCACCATAGAAAGTATTCTCGGCACAACGAAATAGTCATTCACCTCTATTCCTAAATATTCTAAAGCCGCTACTTCACCTCTTATTTTAGCATTTCCAAAATCGACCACAATAGCAGAACATGATCTACCAATCATTACAAACCCTGTCACTAAAGGCCCCATTTCACTTAATATGAGTCTAGCCAGCATTTTAATCAGATCATCAGCCCCGGTAATAGAAGCCATAATAAAAACTAACGGCGATGCGATACCGATACCAACAAACATCCCCAAGAATGAGATAATGGCTGTTGCCTTAATACCCGTCAAAATAAGCTGATCTAAAAAAACCGAAAAAACAGCGCGATTAAAAACATTCCGCTGCGGCTGCCAGATTGAAAAAACCTGTAATAAAAAGCAAGTTAAATCAATAATATAAACAAAGGGCACAATACAGACATGACCAAGCCAACCAAAAAACTTCATCATTTCAACAGACCGCTTAAATATGCAAATAAAGGAGGCATTTTCATAATGTTATCCAAACAAGACAGGCAATATAGTCACTAATAATAAAGTGGTGCCCATGGTAAATAAAGGTAATAGAATTTTTTCATGTCGATACCAAAAACTGTCACCTTCTAAAGCCGCTTTAGCCGTCTCTTCATGCCCTACCATCTGCCTTGTTAACAAATGATTCAAAGCCACGGGAGGCGTCAGGTAACCTAGCTCAAAAGAAACTAAAGTAATCATCCAGAAATGCACGGGGTTTATCCCATTATTATAGGCAATTTGTGCAATGGTCCCTGACACCAGCACAACCGCGCCGAAAGGATCCATAATTATGCCAACCCCAACCAAAATCACAACCAAAAATCCCAATGTCATCCAGATTGAAGAAAAGGTTTCAGGTATATTATCTAGCAAGCCTGAGCGTTCAATAACCCCGCCTAAAACAAAAGACAGTCCCATTAAAATAAGTAAGGCACCAATATGCACGCTAGACTCTGATGAAGCCATTCTTACAGTGTATTCAAATTTATGCCCTTCTTTTTCTGCGGCGGCCACTTGCACCATCCGCATAAATACTTTCTCGTAAATAATCAACCCAACAATAATCACCGGCAAAATAACGGGAGCAGAAAATTCATCCATCGTGACATTTAGCAATAAAAAATAGCTAAAATAGATCACTAAGACAATTCCCGCATAAGGCAATAAAGGAACAAGTGCCAGCATACAAGGTTTAAAAGCCTCCCTGACAGATGCAATATGCATTTTTTCTCGTTTGCTTAGCCAGGCAAAAACGAAAAAAACCACCGAAGTCGTCATAAAAACTTTTACGCCCCAGCTAAACAGTTGATCTGTTACCACTTCTTTATTTAAAGCTGCAATTAACACCACTAATAAACAAGGCCTAAGTACAACGCCCGCACTTCCAGTCATCGCGGTTGCTGCAAGTGCTAGTTGCCTACGCGCACCTGCGCGGCGCAATTCTTCATACACAATAGCGCCCATAGCAATAATGATGATACCTGACGCACCTGTATATGCGGTCGGTACAGCCATCACAATAATGGCAACAAAAGCCAATAATTCAGGTGACATACGCCAAGGTGTGAACACCTTAAACACCAAATCGCCCAATTGAGTACGCTTTAATAACATTCCCACCCAAATATACAAGCCAATGTTAAGAAATAATCCAGCCTGATCAAATAACAAACTGAAAAATATTGCCGGCCCTGCCCAGTGCTCTTCTATTAAGAAAAAGTACCCGCCCACAAAATAAGTCATAAAAATATATAATGGAATGGTCAATAATGACTTGCTACTACATGTCCCTTCTTTATAAAATTCAAGGGATAAATTGGGCTTAAATAACTGCAAGATATTCATCATAACCAAACTGGCAAAGCCGATAATCAGTAATAAATAGACTTCGGGATGATCAACGGTCGTTGATGATTGATAGATAGTGTTGCGGTAGAAACAAGCCGAAAACAGCATAATGGCATTACCCAGTACCTGAGCCACCGTGGAAATATAATGATTTTTTAAGCTGATAATGGGCCTAAAAGCAATATGCTGTTGTTTTATGGTACTGGTGACAGCACAAATAAAAATTGTCAGCACCAATATCAGCCGTTGTTTTTCAAAAGCCAATAAGCTAACTTTTGCAATACTGGTTTCTAGCGTTCTAAAAAAAACAACTGGTGTAGTTATTCTTGCTTGATTTTCTGCAGCTATCTGGTGTTTATGCAGACACAATTGACGGGAATTTTCTAATGATAAAGTAGCTGCCTTGCGATCAAAAGGGCTGGCTTCAAACAAATCTTCCATTCCATCTAAATCAGTAAACTCAGCTTCAAGCTTTTGTAACTCGGCTTCAATATCAGGTCGGGGGTTACAATCAGGAACGGGGATATCGGCCCTAAGAATAAAATAATCTTCCCAGAGTAATTCACCTACATTCAATAGGCGGGCATGAATTTGTTCCCCATTACCTGCAATAATAACGAATAACAACAAAAAAAAAACAGGTAACGTAGAAAACCATTCACGGCAACTACGCAGCTTAATTAAGTTTTTAACATTCATTTAAGTCTTTTTCGCCGCCATTTTAATTATAGGTCTCTACTCAAATCTAAAAGCCTTCTCCAAAGGGAGAAGGTTGGATGAGGGGAAAACAAACAATTCTCTTCTTCAAAATTCCTTTTCTTTTTAAAGGTAAAAGAATAAGGAATAGAGATCTTTATTTTTACCCCCTCACCCAACCCTCTCCCACCAGGGGAGAGGGCTTAAGAGCAGCAGCACACCCAAACAACTCGCCCTACTCTTTATCTGCTGCGGTACATTCAGCTTGTTGAGGGTCTTTTTTACAACGCACCATTCTCATTAGCTTTAAAGCTTTTGCGTGATAGATACCCTTTTCCCTAAGCCTAAGCCGAGATTGTCTAAATACCTCAAGATACTTGGCTTTATCCTGCTCAGAAATTAAAATCCATAATTTTTCTGGAATTTTACGTTCATAGCGTTTAATTAATGCTTCCGAGGTATCAAATTGTTCCAAGGTATATTCTCGCGATTTTTGTCCGTACCCCTCTGGGAATCCAGCTTTCCGTATCAATACTTGCATGGTCAATTGAACCAATGAAAAGTCGATAACACCACCATGAGGTTCCAATCCTTTATAAAGCTCCATTGCTTCATACACAATGGCTGGGCCATACGTCACATCAACAGAACCATTATTGAATTTGCTAAACATATTAGCGATAGAAGTGCCTACAGGTGAAGCGCCAACAAAAGAAACCATTTCAACTTGAGCAGGATCTGAATCTAAAATGGCAATCCGTTTGCCTGCAAGTTCACCCACCGTATCAATCGTTCGGTCATTAACAAACATATAGGCCGCCCCTGCAGGAAATATTCCAGCCACTTCATAGGGGTCAATAAACATTAATTTAGCCGCTTTTTTTGAACTAATCGTAGTAATAACTGATTTCAAATGCCCATACGTTGGCATTGCACCAATAGCATCTAAACTACCGGTAAAAGAATTAAACTGCCTAGCTCTAATCCCTGTAAAAATAACAGCATCACAAAGACCTGATTTAAAATCTTCCGCCGCAACTCGCTCACTGGAATAAGGCTTAAGTTCTATCTCCACCCCCCAATTAAGCGCCGCCGTTTTATAGTCTTTCATTTGAGAATAAGTCGACCCATTTGCACCCAGCAAATCAAACACACACATTTTCTTTGTCTCTGCCTGCACAGCAGTAGCCGAGATAAATAGCATGATCAATATAAGTAAATTAGGGCTTTTTTTGCATAAAATCATCTATAACTCCTTAGCGTTCTACTAACTCAACAGTAGAAAATATTGTCACTATTCAGCACATGTTTCATTAGGTGTGCAAAAACAGGTTTTTGCACATATTAATCGTTCCATAAGTTCTGGTAGTAGAGACAAGGCATACCTTGTCTCTACCTAATGTTAATCCAGATAAAACTAAAAAAGTGCTCGTCAAAACTTTTGGAACGATTAACACCTAAAAGACGTATAAAAACTTGTTTTTACTCCACTTAGCGATAGCGACCTAATGAAAATAGTAAGCTGAATAGTTACTAAAAATAATAACACCTTTCATAAGAAAGGCTATTAAAGCAAATCATCAATATCAATCGAATCAACTTTTTTTTCTGGGTCATCCGAAAAAGTCCCCATTTTTCCTAGCGGAGTACGCGTTCCTGTTGCCTCAGTCCATAAGCGATCAGAGATGGCTTGTATTTGTAACTCAGCCACTTGATTCAGGCTTCTAAAAACTTTACTCGCCGCCGTATGCTGAATATTTTTATACTGGCGGATAATATCTTTAACTTTTTCAATATTCCCCTGCCCTAAATAAACTTGAGCCGCCAATACCTGCGACAAACCAATTCCCTGTCCTACCCCCATTAATACCGAGTGCTGCAACATCTGTTCAGGGTTTTTATCTTGAGGATGATTTCCTGGAACCGTCATCCAAATCGCCGCTTGAATAGCCTCTGGCGTTCCCCACCATTTTTCATTATTTAAACAGGCGGCTCCACGTCCCACTTTAGCTGCAATATCCATCGGCACTTCAGCTAATCCAGCTGAGGCTACATCGTTTAAAATGGATTGTAATCCATTAATTAATCCCATCAGCCAATAAAACTGTTCTTTATCTGATTCCAGTTGCGGGCACTCACCTCCAGGCTCAACAAAAGCTTTAACTAAATACTGATAGCCGGTTAATTGTCTACGCGCCGCCAAACCCAATAATCTTTGCTGGGCAATACGTGCATCTTGTGCCTCAATAGCATTTTTAACATATAAAGCTCTTAAATAACGCAAATGCTGTTCTTGAGCTTTAAATTCCATACAGTTTCCAGCCATTAAATATAGCATGATGGCCAATTGATCTGGTGACGTGGTGACTCGTGAGAAACTTAGTAAGAAAGGGCTAAATGAACTAACCATAGAACAGGTCAAGTTAATATCATCGGCAGCAAGCATATAGGGTACTGCTTGTTGTTCAGCATAACTAATCATCACATTTCCTGTCCCTTTATGTACTAGGGAACAGCCGTTTAACAAAATAGACAAACAAACAACCAAACAATAGTATAAGTATTTTTTCAAAGTTTTACCCCAAAATTTCAGTCAGTTTTTGACTTATAAAGGCATTTAAACTTAATCCAGCATGTTTTGCTTTAGCAAAGAGTTCCCTATGTAATTCTGGTTTAATCCGCATAACAAATTGTCCAGAAAATGCCTTATTGGTTTGCTTATTTTCTGCCTTACAATCTTCAATATATTCATCAACAACCGCATGAAATGACGCTTCTACTTCTGAAATATTATTGCCGTCAAAAATTAAAATATCTTGAGTATTAATCACCTCGCCGACAAAAGTCTCATCTTCATCACTGTATTTTATAATAGACTCATAACCTTTGTACTTCATAATATAAGACCCCTTTCAACAAATAATTTACGAATTGCGCGCACTTGATAAGGTTTCAATTCTTTCTGTGGATGCGGGGTATGTATATTCAAAGAAAATTCACCTAAACCAATTCGTATTCGTGATCCATCACCTTGCTTTATCTTTCCGCCCACAGCAACAATCAGTTTTTCTACATCCATCCATTTAATATTTTTTCTGACCGGATTATCAAATATCTTTTCAAATGTTTTTCGTTGTTTGCTATTCATAAACAAAAGATACTACAAAATAGTATCAGTGTAAACCTCACCTTTCATCTCTATTATTTTATGACAGGCATAAAAAAAGGGAAGGTTTTAACACCTTCCCTTTTTAGGATACATTTAAGTTTAAATCAACTTAGAATTTGAAACCAACTGATCCACCTAATGTGAATGCATCAGTCTCTACACCATCAATATCATCAGGAGTCCAGTGGTAGCGACCATCTAAACCAACAATAATGTTAGGTAAAACTTCATAATCAACACCAGCACCAAATTGCATGCCTGTATTTAATACTGTAATAGATGTAGATGGAGGACTAATAATATTAATATCTAGACCTAAAGGAATGATCCAAGGTCTTAGTTTACTACCGTGCATAAATTTAATCTTAGGAGCAGCGCTTATTCTTAATTGATTAACATCAGCTTGTTCTACGGCTGCATTTGTAGTTAAACCTGCTGCGTTAGTTACAAGCGTTGCACCATTCCCTTTTCCATCAGCTAAATGAGCATACTCAACGCCTAATTCAATACCAAATGAAAC
>CAZMQH010000065.1:0-11065 GCA_964568245.1 uncultured Methylomarinum sp. | reverse complement strand
CCCTTAGTCTGCACTCTAATATTGATATGTAATAGCCACACCCTAGTATTCGCTCCCATCCAAAAGATAAAAGTAAATATATTGGGAGTTTTATGTCAATTTTCCATGACACTGTTTATATTTTTTTCCTGAACCACAAGGACAAGGAGAATTCCTCCCCACTTTTGCCCCTTCTCTCACGAAAGGTTGCTCAGCGTTTTCTTCATTCGTTAATGCTTGAGGCGCTTGCTGTTCCACTTGCTCATTAACAGGCATGGCTTCTGCATGCTCATAATGCATTTCTTGAGGCGCTTGTCTTTGTTCATCAATAGCATCCGCATCTTCTTCTTGAGCGACTTGCACCTTAGCTAAAATACCCACTACTTCATATTTAATATGATCTAATAAGCTGGTAAACATATCAAATGCTTCTCGCTTATATTCTTGCTTCGGATCTTTTTGGGCATAGCCTCTAAAGTGAATGCCCTGGCGTAAAGAGTCCATCGAAGCCAAGTGTTCTTTCCAACTATTATCCAGCACTTGCAACATCACTGACTTTTCAAAGTGTCGCATCACTTCAGTGGTTGATGCCTGTTCTTTTTCCTTGCTTGATTTTTCTAATTCATCAACAATAAATTGGCGTAAATCACTTTCTTGAAATGACTTATCGTTATCTAGTTTTTCAATTAAAGGTAAACCTAACAAATATTCTTGAGCAAGATGCTCTTCTAAACCTTTAACGTCCCACTGTTCTTCCATAGTTTTAGCAGGAATATATTTTGTAACCACGTCATTTAATACATCATGACGTATATTACTGATCATTTCACTGATGTCTTCATCTGCCATTAATTCATTACGATGCTCGTAAACAACTTTACGCTGATCATTAGCAACATCATCATAAGCAAGAATTTCTTTACGTTGGTCGAAGTTTCGACCTTCTACTTTAGTCTGAGCATTCTCTATAGCACGTGTTACCCAAGGATGTTCAATCGCTTCACCCTCTTCCATACCCAGAGACTTCATTAATTTAGAGACACGTTCAGAGGCAAAAATACGCATAAGATCATCTTCTAGTGACAAGTAGAATCGTGTTGAACCCGGATCACCTTGTCGACCAGAACGACCTCTTAATTGATTATCAATTCGGCGTGACTCATGCCTTTCAGAACCAATAACATGTAAACCGCCACTCTCTAATACTTTTTGATGTCTATTTAACCAAGCAGCACGTAAGGTCTCTTTTTCTGAATCTGAAGCATCTTCACCTAAAGTCTTCATTTCGGCATCTAAATTCCCACCCAGTACAATATCCGTACCACGCCCCGCCATATTAGTGGCAATCGTGACTGCACCTAACATACCTGCATTTTCAACAATATGAGCTTCTCGTTCATGTTGTTTTGCATTTAAAACTTCGTGTTCAATGTTATGCTGAGTCAAAATTTCAGCAATAATTTCTGAGTTTTCAATCGATGTTGTCCCAACTAAAACAGGCTGCTGTCGCTTAACACACTCTTTTATATCTTCAACGACAGCTTGATATTTTTCGGTTTTAGTAAGATAAACTAAATCGCCCTTATCATCACGAATCATATCCCTATGGGTTGGAATAACCACCACTTCCAATCCATAAATTTTGTTTAACTCAAAAGCTTCAGTATCCGCTGTTCCAGTCATACCAGACAGTTTTTCATACAAACGGAAATAGTTCTGAAAGGTAATGGAGGCTAATGTTTGGTTTTCATTATTAATCGTTACCCCTTCTTTTGCTTCAATCGCCTGATGCAGACCTTCAGACCAACGTCGTCCTGTCATCATTCTGCCCGTGTTTTCATCAACAATAATAACTTCGTCATTCCTAACGACATAATCAATATTTTTCTGAAACAGTACATGTGCACGAAGCGATGCGCTCAAATAATGCATTAAACGGATATTAGTTGCATCATATAAAGTTGCACCTTGCTCCATCATACCAAGTTCAACCATAAGCTCTTCTACGCGCTCATGGCCTTGTTCTGTTAAATGAATTTGTTTTGTTTTTTCATCGACCAGATAATCACCTGGCATTCTTTCTTGTTTTTCTTTATCGTCTACAATCTCTTGAGCCGTTAGAAACGGTACAATTTCATTTGTTTTAAGATAAACTTCGGTGCCTTCTTCCGTCGGCCCTGAAATAATAAGCGGGGTTCTTGCTTCATCAATCAAAATTGAATCGACTTCATCCACAATAGCAAAATGTAATTCACGATGAACCTTTTGCTCTATGCTAAAAGCCATATTGTCACGCAAATAATCAAAACCAAATTCATTATTTGTGCCGTAGGTTATATCTGCAGCATAAGCGTCTTTACGCTCTTGATGACCAAGATCATTAATAATAACGCCAACACTCAAACCTAGGAAGTTATAAAGCTTGCCCATCCATGCAGCATCTCGAGCTGCCAAATAATCATTGACAGTAACAACATGAACCCCTTTGCCAGGCAAGGCATTTAAGTAAGCGGCTAATGTTGCCATTAACGTTTTACCTTCCCCTGTTTTCATTTCAGCAATACGACCATCATTTAAAATCATGCCACCAATTAACTGCACATCATAATGAGTCAGTCCAAAAACACGTGTCGATGTTTCTCTTACAGTAGCAAAAGCTTCTGGGATTAACTCATCCAGTTTCGTTCCGCCTTCCAAGCGATCACGAAACTCTTGTGTTTTTGCTTTTAACGCATCATCTGATAGTTTTTCATATTCAGCAGCTAAAGCATTAACTTTTTGAACTAATGCCCGTTTTTGTTTAACATTTCTATCGTTACGACTTCCAACAACTAATTTGACTAGCTTACTCAGCATGCTTATTTTCCGGTGAGATTTTGTAAAATGTGGACTAAAAATCCGTCAATTATATACTGTATTTGATATAGACCCAATAAACTTAGGTAACTCGCAACAAATAACCCACTCAGCTTACGCAGGTTTTTTGTTTCTGCTCAACTATCTCAAGAGGCGCATAGCGGGCTACGTAACGATTGAGATGGTTGAGCAGGAACAAAACCCCCCGTAAGATGGGCGGGTTATTTATTGCAAATACCTTATATTAAATGTCCCCATAAATCATGTTCATCTGCTTCTTCTAACCTGACATCAACAAAATCACCTACTTTCAAATGTGTTGCTCCATCAATAAAAACCTGCCCATCAATTTCAGGTGCATCAGCTTTACTACGAGCAACCGCCCCTTCTTCAACAACCTCATCAATTAAAACAGTTTCTATCTTTCCAACTCTTCGCTTTAATCTATCAGTACTAATTTCGGCTTGATGTTGCATAAATCTTTGTAAACGTTCTTGCTTAATCTCTTCAGGTACTGAATCTGGCAAATTATTTGCCACTGCGCCTTTAACAGCAGAGTAGGTGAAACAGCCTACTCTATCCATTTGGGCCTCAGTCAAAAAGTCTAATAACTCTTCAAACTCCTGTTCAGTTTCCCCAGGAAAACCGACTATAAAAGTACTTCTAAGCGTAATATCAGGACAAACACTTCGCCACGCCTTAATGCGCTCTAAATTATTTTCTGCAGCTGCCGGTCTTTTCATTAGCTTTAGGATACGACTATTGGCATGCTGGAAAGGAATGTCCAAATAAGGCAATATTTTTCCTTCCGCCATTAATGGAATAACATTATCAACATGAGGATAGGGATAAACATAGTGCATACGGACCCAAATATCTAAATGTCCCAATGCTTCGGCCAAATCATAAAATCTTGTATCAATAGAATGTCCTTTCCAATCCCTAGACTGGTACTTTAAATCTAAACCGTAAGCGCTAGTGTCTTGAGAGACTACTAATAATTCTTTCACCCCTGCTTTGGCTAAATTTTCTGCTTCTAACAACACATCATCGATGGGACGACTAACAAGGTCCCCCCGCATAGAAGGGATAATGCAAAAAGTACAGCGGTGATTACAACCTTCAGATATTTTTAGGTAAGCATAATGGTCTGGTGTCAGTTTTATACCTTGAGGAGGAACAAGATCCAGAAAAGGATTATGCAGTGGGGGTAAATATTTATGTACAGCAGCAACAACCTCATCGGCAGCATGAGCACCCGTAATACTCAATACTTGGGGGTGACGCGCTCTAATTTCATCTTCCCGAGCGCCTAAACACCCTGTGACGATAACCTTACCGTTTTCAGCTAAGGCTTCACCAATACTATCCAGCGACTCTTCCACCGCTGCATCAATAAACCCACAGGTATTGACAATAACCAGATCGGCATCTTGATAGGTTGGAGAGACTTGATACCCTTCTGTCCGTAGTTTGGTGATAATTTGCTCACTATCCACCAAGGCTTTAGGGCAACCTAAACTTATAAATCCAACACGGGGGTCACTCATATCTCTCAAACCAATATCAAAAAACGATATAGTTTATCAAATACAAGCCAATGAAACGACTAATGAATGAATACCCTTTCCACACTTAGAAAATTAACAACTAAAAAGGGCCTAAAATAAAGGGAGAAAAAATTATTTTTTTTGTGCAAATCCTTTTTGTATAACACCCTGCTGATAATACTTCTCGGTATCAATCTTATAATCAGCTGGATCTATAATTGCTCTAATAATTAGCGACTCTCCTCTTGCATCTAATATCATGTTTGCAAGATCAACCACAATTTCTTCCATAGGGTATTTATCTTCATCTAAAATAAGCAGAATTTTGGGGCGCAACTTATATTGTCCACTCACCTCCAAAACAACAGCCACACTTCCATTATTCAGCTCAACAAAACACCCCGGCGGATAAGTACCAAGACTTTCAATAAATTTCACCACCAACCGAGCATCTAGGTGACTCCCAGACACATCAAGCATTATTTTTGTTGCTTCATGATGCGTTCTCCCTTTTTGATAAACTCTATCACTGGTTATCGCATCATATATATCTGCAATAGCAACAATATTTGAATAATAAGATAATCTGTTGGCATTAATTTCCTTAGGGTAGCCTCTCCCATCCATATGTTCATGATGAGTAAGCGCTGTTTCAATCGCACCTAGAAACATGTCATCACTAGACTTTAATAATTCATAGCCCAATGTTGTATGGCTTTTCATTATTTCAAGCTCAGCTTCATCCAATCGACTGGGCTTATTCAGCACTTCCAATGGGATCAGCATTTTCCCCATATCATGCATCATTCCACACAAGCCAACATTATTAAGAGTTTCTTCTTTTAATCCGACATGCCTAGCAAGCACAATAGATAATACACAGACATTTAAGCTATGTTGTGCAGTATATTCATCCTTATTTTTCAACTGACTTAACCACAAAAAAGCATCGGGTGAATGTAGAACACTATTAACACATACTTGTACCGCTTCTTTTGCTAATGCAGTATCAATACCGCCGCCATTAGCGACTTTATCCATAAAACCAGAGACAATAATTCCAGTTTCTTTATAGGTTTCTTCGGCTCGACTAATCTCATCTTCAAACGTCCCTAAGCGCTCAGGTGGCCTCTCAAAAACAAGCGGTTTATATTCAGCAGAAACAGGGTCTAACTTAATATTTATTTTGCGTTTTTTTTGTTTACTAATATCAATATAAACATACTGACAGGTATCTCGAAGTTGTGTTAATTCCTTTGCTGTTTCAATTGTAAATCCTCGAAATAAAAATGGGGATTCTAACCAAGGAATATCCAGTTCAGTAACATACATCCCTATCGCTAACTCGTGCACTGGAGTATGAACAAACTTAAGAGAAGAAAACGTCTCCACTGTAGGTTTTTTATTTTCTTTTTTAAAAAAACTTAAAAACTTTTTCCACATAAAGTATTTTCAGGCCAGAAGAAAGGTTTAACGACTATTTTAGTCTTTTAATATAGCAGAAATAGAGAAGAACCTCTAAATATTAGCATTCAATTATACAGCTAAGAAATCTCAGCTAAAATAATAGCTCGTTTGGGCGCTGGCAAGCCCTCACAGGTTAAAGTATTATCATCAGGATCAAGAAATTCTTTTAATGAATGGAACTGCATCCATTCTGTTGAACGCTGTTCTTCAACCGATGTTATTGAAACATCAATAACTCGACAGTTAACAAAACCACAACGTTCCATCCAACTCATCAATGTTTCACAACTAGGTAAAAACCATACATTACGCATTTTTGCATAACGCCCCTCTGGCATTAACACTTCTCCATTTTTTCCATTAATAACCAATGTTTCCAGAATCAATTCCCCTCCAGAACGTAGACAATCTTTTAATTCTAATAAATGATCGATAGGAGATTTTCGGTGATATAAAACCCCCATAGAAAAAACAGTATCAAACACTTTTGTTGCTTTGGGGATTTGCTCTAATCCTATCGGTAAAACATAAACAGGTGCTTCACCATATAATTTTCTTACCACTTGAAACTGAATCACGTTTAATAATAAGGGATCAACCCCCACTATCATCTTTGCGCCAGCGCCAAGCATACGCCAACAGTGATACCCATTACCACAACCAACATCAAGTACCAACCTATTATCTAAAGCTGAAATATGCTGTTTTAAACGATCCCACTTCCAGTCTGACCGCCATTCTGTATCAATATGTATTCCAAAAAGATCGAAAGGCCCTTTGCGCCAGGGGTGAAAGTCTTTTAATTGCTCAAATAACTCGGTCTGCATTTGCGCATTTAAATCACCTTTCTCGCCTATTTTTACTTGCCCTGCATTTAACTGAAAAGTGGAAGCCATTGCATCTGGAATTTTCTCTAAAGTTTCAAGCCAACCTTCAGCATTACCATTAGAACTTAATTCAAAAGCTTGCTCAATCTGCTGGGGTATTAATTCAACCCAAGCCTCCGCCTTTAATTCAGTTAATACTTGGTATAACGGTTGGTAATTAATCATTTTTTAAAGCAATCATAGAGGCAAAATTAAAATATTGAAACCACACCTCAACACTACTGAATCCAACATGATTTAATCTTTGTTGATGAGCATTAAAGGTTTCAGCTAGCAATACATTTTCTAAGGCAGAACGTTTCTGGCTAATTTCCAAATCACTATACCCTTGTGATTTTTTAAAGGCATGATGCAATTCTGTTTGCAATTCCTGTTGACGCGGGTCATCGAACTTTAGTTTTTCAGATAAAATTAATATCCCACCAGGAAGCAGGCCTTGATAAATTTTATTTAAAAAAACTTGCCTATCTTCTATAGGAATAAACTGCAAAGTAAAATTTAAAACCACAACGGATGCATTTTCAATAACAACATCTCGAATATCGGCACACAAACACTCCACATCCATTTGGCCTGTGTCCTGTGACAAATTTGTTCTAAATTGAACAATCATGGACTCTGAATTATCAACAGCAATAATCTTACAGCCCTTTGCTGATATATGGTGCCTCATCGACAAAGTTGCAGCACCTAATGAACAACCCAAATCATAACAAACACTATTATCTTGAGTATATCGTTCAGCTAACAAACCTATAGCCGAGATAATTGTTTGATAGCCAGGAACAGATCGTTGAATCATATCGGGAAAAACATTGACCACTGACTGGTCAAATTTAAATAAATTTACCGAACTGATAGGGCTAGAATATAAGGTATCTTGCTTGATACTCATCATTGAATACGCTACTTCTGAATACTGCTTAATATAACAAAGGCTATAATCGGTAGGAGGGGCCTATTGGCCGTGACAGGAACAAGATCAAGAGCAGTCGCGGCCAATAGGCCCCTCCTACTTTTTTTCAAACACCTTGTAAGAAGCCGGTGATTTATTTAATAACCATATAAAAAAAGGGATAACAATCACATTCCATGAGCTATCCCTCAACTTTAAAATACAAAACCAGAAAACTTAAGAAATATTTTCTTTATTCTCACGTTTAGCTAGCGCTGCTTTGTTTTTCTTAGCTAAATACGCCGTCACCTCTGACAAACCCGTTGCTGATTTTTTAATGCGAGTTCCGATAGACTTCCGGTAATTTTTAATTAAACTGATCCCTTCAATGATAATATCATAGGTTTTCCACTCACCATTAACCATCCACATTTTATAACTGATAGGAAAAGGACGCTTACCAGGTTGTAAAATTTTGGTTCGTATCAAAACTGACTTAATAACAACACCTTTCTTACTTTTAACTGTTCTGACAGCTGTTTCCATATTTAAGGGGAAAAATTGCATTGTCCATTCATCAAAATCAATAAATGCTCGAGAATAAGTCCTCACTAACAAGGTTTTAAATTCTGCTTTAAAACTCTTTTTCTCATCCTCCGTCGTTGTTTTCCAATACTTACCTACAACTAATTTAGCCATTTTATCAAAGTCAGTATGAGGCTCTATAACCTCATTAACAAAATGATTAATCTTTGAAAAATCATTTAAAAAACTTTCATCTTGCAGATTTTCTTTTAGTTTAACCGATGCTTTTTGAATCGCTATCTGAGGCTCAGCCAGTTCAATTGCCATCGCTTTTGACACTGAAAACAGCCCTATTAAAAAAGAAAAACCAGCTAATAAAAAAAATCTTGTCATATTTCGGTATTTCATAAAATCTCCACTTCACTATTAGGGATGAGAGTCCAAATCTACCTCACCCTTAAAGGATCATACTATTTATTTTAAGTACCTAAGGAACGTGCACGAAATAACTTGAGCAACTAACTTGTCTTTTTGTCCGTCTTCCGCGTTGTATAAATAGTTGCGTAGCTTGCTATGCGCTTATTTATACGCCTTGAATACGAACAAAAATCCTGCGCCAGTTGCTCAAGTTATTCCGTGCGCGTTCCTAAGTAAGTACCTATGAACAATTAGTTTAACATTTTCACTTGTCTTTTTTCTCATCTTCATTGTTGTATAAATAGTTACGTAGCTAGCTAAGCGCCTATTTATACGCCCTGAACATGAAAAAAATCCAGCGTAAAAATTAGTTAAATCAATTATACATAGGTACTTAGAGTAAGCACACTGATACAATGATCTTTGAATTTACAAAGAATATTTTAACCACACGTTATGGATAAGATGGCACATAATAACATTAATTTTCCCAATACACGCATGAGAAGAATGCGTTATCACGATTTCTCCCGCCGATTAATGCGAGAAAACCAACTCTCTGCCAACGATCTTATCTACCCCTTATTTGTTATCGAAGGACACAAGCAAAGACAAGCAATAGATTCAATGCCAAAAGTAGAACGCCTTTCAATTGATTTAATTCTTGAACAAGCTGATCAAATATCTCAATTAGGTATCCCTGCTATTGCTTTATTCCCCGTCACTTCAGCAGAAAAAAAATCTGATGATGCAAGAGAAGCCTACAATCCAGAAGGTTTAGCGCAACGCTGTGTTAGAGCTTTAAAAGCCTCCTTTCCTGATTTAGGCATTATTACCGATGTTGCTTTAGATCCTTTCACTTCTCACGGCCAAGATGGACTTATTAATAGCGAAGGTTATGTGATTAATGATGAAACCGTTGAAGTGCTTTGCAAACAAGCTTTATCTCATGCACAAGCAGGTGTCGATATTGTTGCCCCTTCCGATATGATGGATGGCCGTATTCGTGCCATCAGACAGACATTAGAATCAAATAACTTCATCAACACTCTAATTCTGGCCTATTCTGCCAAATATGCCTCTAGTTTCTACGGTCCTTTTAGAGATGCTGTCGGTTCAGCCGGAAACCTAGGAACTGGAAATAAATACAGCTATCAAATGGATCCTGCTAACTCAGATGAAGCTCTTCGTGAAATTCAATTAGATTTAGAAGAAGGTGCAGATATGATTATGGTCAAGCCTGGTATGCCCTACTTAGATATTATTCGTCGTGCAAAACAACAATTCTCCGTTCCAACCTTTGCTTATCAAGTCAGTGGAGAATACGCTATGTTAAAAGCAGCTTCAATGAATGGCTGGCTAGATGAAAAACAAGTTGTCTTAGAGTCTTTACTAGCTTTTAAACGTGCAGGTAGTGATGCCATTCTAACTTACTACGCAAAAGATGCGGCTAAATGGTTAAAGGAAAACTCATGAGCTCAATTGATCAATATGCCGTTTTTGGGCACCCGATAAACCATAGCAAATCGCCCCGTATTCATACTTTATTTGCCGAACAAACCCAACAGAAATTAATCTATACAGCTCAAGAAGTCCCCGCTGAATCATTCGAAACTGCCATTACGCATTTTTTTGAACAAGGAGGAAAAGGCTTAAACTGTACTGTCCCACTCAAAGAACTTGCTTGGCAACGAGCTGATACGCTTTCTGAGCGAGCTCAATTTAGCAAAGCAGTCAACACATTAGTTTTGCAAAAGGATGGCAGTTTATTAGGAGATAATACTGACGGTATAGGACTCGTTAAAGACTTAACTATTAATCACAATATATCTTTAGATAATAAAAGAATTTTAATACTGGGAGCTGGAGGGGCAAGCAGAGGTATTATTGGACCTATTATGGAGCAATCACCCGCACATATTGTCATTGTTAATCGTACAGTAGAAAAAGCAATCACCTTAAAAAATGAATTTTCTCAATTAGGAAATATTGCTGGATGTGCTTACGATGATATTAAAAACAATGAGTTCGACCTGATTATAAATGCCACATCTGCCAGCTTAACGGGTGAGCTTCCACCATTAAGCGACACGTTACTGACTAAACAAGGCCACTGTTATGACTTAGCTTATAGCAACCAGTCCACCGCATTTGTAAAATGGGGCTTAACTCATCATGCAGAAAAAAGCTTAGATGGATTAGGTATGTTAGTAGAGCAAGCCGCCGAGGCTTTCTATATTTGGCGAGGTGTATGCCCACAAACAAAAGAAATCATTGCACTATTAAATTCTGAACGAAATTAGGGAGTCAGTAATAAATAATGTACCTAGATCTCGCAGGATTTTTATTTCTCCTTGGCTCTTCTCAAGAGAAGCATAGTCATTCTATGTGCCGATTGAGAAGAGCCAAGGAGGGATAAAAAGACAAGAGAGGTGGGTATATTATTTGTTACTGCCTCCCTTAGTAGCTAGGAGGCTGTCCGAGAATAG
>CAZMQH010000064.1:0-11086 GCA_964568245.1 uncultured Methylomarinum sp. | reverse complement strand
GCCAAGGCCAGCTGAGAAATGACCGCCTGATAGGCTGACTGTGTGAGTTAAATATCGACGGACTTCATCTGACAAAGATTCTAGCTGTGTTTTAGAAAGCTTGCGAACATCAGCTGGCGAGCTGATAGAATCGAGTAGCGGGTATTTGCCAGAGTTTGTCATAGGGTTTATTTCCTTGTTTTAGAGCTTTAAAATAACATGGGTATATATTATTAATGGTCGCGCTGAATAATATAAAGAGATAAGTCACGCAGTAAATCCGCTTCAGCACCAAAACCACTCAGACTTTCTATCGCTTGTTCATGTAACTCTAGTGCTTTTTGCTTCGCACCTGCTAAGCCCAATAAAGCCGGATAAGTTGGTTTGTCGTTGTCTTGATCTTTACCTTGAGTTTTACCTAAAGTCGCAGTATCACTTTCTTCATCAAGAATATCGTCTTTTACTTGAAATGAAAGACCAATGCATTTTGCGTAGTGGTCAAATTTTTTAGCAACAGCAGGGTCTATATTTGCTTTAGCTAAGGCAGCCATATTGACACTGGCTCTAATTAAAGCGCCTGTTTTATGAATATGCATGTTTTCTAGCTCTGGAAGGGTAAGTTCTGTCCCTACAGATTCTAAATCAATGGCTTGACCACCTACCATACCTTGAGAACCACTGGCTTTAGTTAAAGTGGTAATCATCTTTAGGCGACTTTCTGCAGTCACTTTAATAGAAGGATCATTGGCTAAAATTTCAAAGGCTAAAGCTTGTAATGCATCACCTGTTAAAATTGCGGTGGCTTCATCATAAGCAATATGAGAAGTTGGTTTGCCTCGCCTTAAATCATCATCATCCATTGCTGGAAGGTCATCATGGATTAAAGAATAAACATGGATTAATTCAACTGCACAGGCTGGGCCATCTAAAATATCTTCTGATAAGCCTAATGCTTTTCCTGTGGCATAAGTCAGCATAGGGCGCATACGTTTGCCACCATCTAAAGTGCTATAACGCATAGCATCATGTAATTTTATAGGTAATATATTTTCTGACGGTAAGCGTGCATCTAAGGCGTATTCAACTCGGCTTTTGGCAGATACAAGGTATTCTTTTAAGGCATTACTCATCGTTAAAGGGCTCCAGGGTTTGTTTACCGTTTTTTTCTAATAAAATGTGTATTTTTTGTTCAGCATCTTGCAATGCTTTTTGGCAGGTGCCTGTTAATTTAACACCTCGTTCAAATGATTTTAGTGATTCTTCCAGAGATAAATCACCTTGTTCCATCTGTTCAACCAGTTGTTCTAGCTCTTCAAGAGAATCTTCAAATAAAGTAACGTTTTTTTTTCTAGGCATAAGGATTCAGCATTGTTGCAAACATTCATTTGTTATTTTCAAACTTTATAAGGAATGATTACATGGTACGATAATAAATTAACTCTATTATATCTTAATTATTAGCACGTATGAGTAGCGAATATAACGCAGCAGCAATTGAAGTTTTAAGCGGACTGGATCCGGTCCGAAAAAGGCCTGGAATGTACACCGATACCACAAGACCTAATCACTTGGTTCAAGAAGTGGTTGATAACAGTGTTGATGAGGCTATGGCTGGCCATGCTGATAGTATTGAAGTTGTTCTATATAAAGATGGTTCGGTCTCTGTAAAAGATAATGGCCGTGGCATGCCTGTAGATATTCATCCAGAACAAGGTATTCCTGGGATTGAAGTTATTTTGACTCAATTACATGCGGGTGGAAAATTTTCTAATAAAAATTACCAGTTTTCGGGTGGCTTGCATGGAGTCGGGGTGTCTGTTGTTAATGCTTTAACCACTAAATTAGAAGTTGAAGTCAAACGGCATGGAAAAATTTACAGCATGGGCTTTGCTAATGGTGATAAGCAAACTGATCTTGCTGAAATAGGGTCGGTAGGTAAAGCTAATACAGGGACAAGTATTACTTTTTGGCCTGACGCTAAGTATTTTGATTCTCATAAAATCTCTGTTATTAAGCTTAAACATGTTTTACGCGCAAAAGCCGTATTGTGTCCGGGTTTAAAACTGTCTTTAAAATCAGAACAAACAAATGAAGAGTGGGAGTGGTGTTATCAAAATGGTCTAAAAGAATATTTATTAGATCGTGTGGGTGATGTGGAAATTTGCCCAGAAATCCCTTTTATGGCGGAATCTTCTGCAACGACAGAAGCGGTCGAGTGGGGAATAGTTTGGGCTGTGGATAGTTTGCCTGAAGTGATTGCTGAAAGTTATGTCAATCTAGTGCCAACAGCCCAAGGCGGGACTCATGTTAATGGTTTGCGAACTGGATTAACAGAAGCGATGCGTGAGTTTTGTGACTTTAGAAATTTATTACCGCGTGGAGTGAAAATTGCCCCAGAAGATGTGTGGGAAAATTGTCATTTTGTGTTATCGGTAAAACTAGAAGACCCTCAATTTTCAGGGCAAACAAAAGAACGCTTGAGTTCACGAGAATGCGTGCCTTTTGTTTCTGGTATTGCTAAAGATAGTTTCAGTTTATGGTTAAACCAGCACCCGCAAGAAGGGGAGAAGGTCGCTGAAATTATTTTAACCAGTGCGCAGAAACGTCTTAAATCCAGTAAAAAAGTAATTAGGAAAAAATTAACTTCTGGTCCTGCTTTACCGGGGAAGTTAGCTGACTGTTCATCACAAGACCTTTCACAAACTGAATTGTTTTTAGTGGAAGGGGATTCGGCGGGCGGTTCGGCCAAGCAGGCAAGGGATAGAATATTTCAAGCGATTATGCCATTACGAGGGAAAATCCTTAATACTTGGGAGGTTGATTCTACTCAAGTGATGGCATCACAAGAAGTACATGATATTGCGGTTGCCTTGGGAATTGATCCTGACTCGGAGGATTTAACAAATTTACGTTATGGGAAAATTTGTATATTGGCGGATGCGGATTCCGATGGAAACCATATCGCTACTTTAATCTGTGCATTATTTTATAAACATTTTTCTGCACTAGTTAAAGCGGGGCATATTTTTATTGCCATGCCGCCTTTATATCGTATTGATATTGGTAAACGTGTGTTTTATGCTTTGGATGAGTCTGAGCGGCAAGGCGTATTGGCAAGAATTGAATCAGAAAAGTTGAGAGGTAAAATTAATATCCAACGCTTTAAAGGGCTGGGTGAAATGAATCCGGATCAATTAAGGGTGACAACAATGAACCCTGATACCAGACGATTAGTACAATTAACAGTTGAGGAAGGGGATGATACTTCGGAACAATTAGATTTATTGTTAGCAAAAAAGCGTTCACAAGATAGAAAGCATTGGTTGGAAACTAAAGGTAATTTAGCCGAAGTTTAGGCGTTTTATAATCGAGAGTGAATCTATTCTGCAAATGACTACGTGAAAAACCCCCACAGTTCGGCTATAAGTTATTAAAGAAATTTGCTACTTTAATGTCGGAGCGACTTAATTCTTCACGCTAGAAATGATGGATGAATGGAACCTTCAGGCTTTGCCTAATAGGTTTATAGGGATATTAAATGGCTATTACATACGATGATTACCTAGAACCTAAATATTCTGAGCGCCTACTATTTCGTCCAGATTTAATCAAATGTTCCTAATAACAGGGATAGTTAATGAAACGAATATGAGTGACGGATGCAACGGGATAAATAGGTTCAGAATTAACAATGTCTCTTCGTTTAAAATATGGCAGGGATAACGTGGTGAAACTATACACGTAACATCAGTAAATAACTGTGATCAATATCAGAGATATTTTGCAAACCGCCCATTATCAAGTTATGAGTTTGAAGCATTGCTTATCAGCGAAAAAACTTAATAAATTTAATTTTAAAATTTTTATTCTGGAATCTAACTTGCTTTAAGATTGTTTGATAGCTATAATCGCTCGCTTCTTTCTGGTGATACTGGATTTAAAACAGTATCTTAAATGGGAAGTTGGTGCGTGATAAGTTATCACAATTCCGACGCTGCCCCCGCAACGGTAGATAAGTAAAGATAAATCCTTAGTTTTAAGCCACTGTATTTGATATGGGAAGGCGATTTATCAGGTAGTTTCTTCTGAATTTAACCACTTATAAGCCCGGATACCTGCCTAAAAGACTTTCGTTGCAGCGGTGGGCTTGTTTTCGAGGCAAGTTTACTTGTCTTTTTGCGCTTCATTGTTGTGTCTATTATCTATATGCACGGGTGGTGCAGAGGACATGACCATTAAATTATTATCAATAATACTGCTTTTTCTTGCCGTTACGCCTGTTTTTGCCCTTCTTCATGGTAATGAAGCGATGGACAAGCCATTTAATTTTAAATCCCCAAATGATCCTGATTCTTTTCAAGCGGTTGAACATAATGAAGAGTACTATGGATGTAGTGGTTATTTACGTACAGGGTTTATTCAAACAAATCATCAATCTGCATCGGCTATTGCTGGTGAATTAGGCTGCGGTTATCAATTAAATCAATATATTAAGGCTCATGTGGGGCTTTTTGCATCAATTGACCCTGGCTGGAATAGTCACAATGACAATACCATTCAAGCTGATTTTTTAAATCAGAAAAAAGATAGTTATTTGATTGTTGGTGAAGCTTTTTTAACGCTATCCTATCAGCAATTTGAAGCGCATTTGGGGCGACAAAACTTTGATTCTCCCCATTTAGATAGTGATGATCTGCGGATGATTTCAAATTTATATGAAGCCTATCTACTGGATTATCATTATTCCGATGCGGTTTATTTTGGCTCTGGGTATGTACGAGAAACTGCAGGATGGGCAAATGGGGCCAATGCCTCTCAATTTATCTCTATTGGCGAAGCATTAGGGGGCAATTCGGGCGGAGCTTGGTCAAGCTGGATACACTACCAACAAGATAATATGACCAGCGATGCATGGTTTTATTTAATCCCTGATCATCTGGCTATTTTTTATGCCGAACTCATTTATAGCAAAGAGCTATCAGATAGCTTATCTTATAATTTAGCGATGCAATATGATTGGGGACATGATATAGGCCGTGCGGATTTGGGTGAGGTAGATGCGCATACGATGGGTATTATGGCTGCTATCTCATGGTCAGATGTTACTTTTACGGCTGCATATAACTATAATTTTGGAGATACTGGAGCAGTAGCCAGTGTTGGTGGTGGGCCTTTTTTTACTTCACTGGAAGATCAAACTTTAGATGCTATTAACGGCACTGATACTGAAGCGGTACTATTAAGTATGGAATATCAGATCAATGGTTTTATATCTATTGGGACTGCTGTCGGGCAATTTAATGCGAGCAACCTCAGTGAATATAACAAGGAAGAACTTAATATTTTTGTTAATATTAATTGGCAAGAAAAAACCACAACAGAACTTATGTATGCTGTTATTAATGATAAAAACTCAGAACCGGATGTGCATCAAATTCGGGCAATTTTAACCTACAGATATTAAATATTACGATGTATTTTAGAAACCTTGTTTTATCCGCTTTTGTTATTGCAATAATAGCGGGATTAATTTTTAGTGCTTATCAGGCTGTCTTTATTACGCCGATTATTATCAGTTCGGAAATATATGAAGTAATAGAATCAACGGCTAACCATCAAGTTGAAGCATGGGCACCTGAAGATGGACTAGAAAGACATTCATGGAGTTTTGTCACTAATTTCTTATTATGTTTTGCTTATGCATTAGTTTTAATGAGTATCATGACGGTTAAACCTTCTGTTAATGCTTTAAAAGGTCTGTTTTGGGGGGGGGCTGCCTATATAGCTATATATGTAGCTCCAGCTTTGGGATTACCCCCTGAGATTCCCGGAATGGAAGCGGCTTATCTTGAAGGGCGGCAAAGCTGGTGGTTATTTACCGTTGTCATTACCGCACTGGCATTATGGCTTATTGCTTTTCAGTCGATAATAAATAAAGTAATAGGCTTTGTTTTAATTGTAATCCCACATTTGATAGCTGCCCCACAACCTGAACTTCATGGTTTTGTAAATACCGACCCTGTAGCAATTAATGCATTAAATCAACTATGGCATGATTTTATATTACAAACTAGCATAGCAAATGCTTTGTTATGGTTGGTTATAGGGGGGATATCAGGCTATTTGGTTAAAAAACATATCAACTCAATTGATGAAATGCACTAAGGCTGTAAACTAGAGTTTTAGGTTGGGCGCTGTGCATTACTCAATCTAAAATTCTAATTCTAATTCGAATAAGGTATTTCAATAATAAAATTAGCACCTTCATTATCATTGAATGCATAAAGCTTTCCGTGCATATTATCTTCTACGATCATTTTAGACATATAGAGGCCAATCCCAGTCCCTTTACCTTCTTCTTTGGTAGTGAAATAAGGATCGTAAATTTTATTGATAATATCTAACAATATCCCGCCAGCATTATCATGAATGCTTATATTAATTCCATTCGGGCCATTATGCGCCGAAATATTGATCTTTGGTTTTGTGATCTCTCGTTCAATTAAGGTGTCTTTTGCATTATTAATAAGATTGAGAATGGCTTGTGAAAATTCACCTTGAAAACCAATAATATTTAAGTCATCCTTACAGGTTATAGTAATATCAATATTATGACTTTTAAACTGGGCATCGACTAAGCTAATGGTACTTATAATTAGGTCTTTAATATTAAAGGATTCAGCATGTTTATTGGGTTTGAAAAAATTACGAAAATCATCAATGGTGGTCGACATTTTATTGATCAATCGCTCTGATTTTTTCATGCTTTGTTCCATAGTTAGGTCATCTAGTTTACCCAGCTGGTAATTAATATTTTGATTCTGTAATACTAGGCTTAAGGCATTTAACGGTTGCCTCCACTGGTGAGCAATAGCGCCAATCATTTCCCCCATGGCCGCTAAGCGTGATTGATGGATTAATAAACGTTCTTGCTCCTGTCTATGCGCCACTTCTTCTTTAACCTTTTTATCAAGATTTTTGTTTAAGGCATCTAAAGCTAAAGTTCTTTTTTTAACTTCTTGCTCTAGCTGTTGATTATAATTTTCTAACTTTTTCTTAGATTGGCGTAATGATTCAACCATTTGGTTAAAACTCTTAGATAAAGCACCTATTTCATCATGACGATTGATCGTTGATTTAACATTTAAGTTGCCATTAGAAACTTGAGTGGCAAGCTTGCTAAGAATGGAGACGGGTCTGGTTACCCAACGTGCAAAAAAGTAACCAATAAAGAGTGTGAGGGTTAGAGCAATGACGGAGATGTAAATTAATTTCAAATACATGGCCTTAATATGGTCATTATATTCATCAGTGGTAAATTCAACATGTAACCATCCCCATTTGATACCTGAGAACTCAATGGGGTATACAAAATGATAACCTTGACTATACTCTTCCCCTTGCTTAATCTGGTATTCGATTTTTCCCGATTGCATTTGAGTTAGGTTTATATCGGGTTCCTCAAGTACACGCCAGCCAGACTGGTCAACCCAGATGGTTTTTCCACGCATCGGGGCAACAGCCACAAAATTTATGCTTTTGTTATTTTTAAGCACTTCGACATTATGTTCAACAATAAAGCCAAAATCATTGGTGATGACCGCATCAGAACTTGCTTGAATAATCGAACGAGAAACAGTAACCCCTTGGGTATACATGATTTCTTGCAAGGCTTCTTTTTGCATGGGAATAATCATGTAAGCAATAAATAACATGATAACGATAACTAAACAGGCAAAAAGCATAAAAACCCTTAAAAATATACGGCTTCTCATTTTTACAGACATAATATTCTCATTTGTTCATTAAAGTCTGATATTTTTAATAGTGTCGTCATCATTTTAATTGCATTTGTAATTTTTTATCTTGTTGATCAAGAAGAATAAAAGGAGTTAATGATTCAACAGAGCCGGCTTGTAGTGAAGCCATTCTAAAGTTATTCATTATTTCTTGGGAACGTGCAGGGCCATTTAGCTTTATTACTTCATCAATAAAATATTTTCTGCTGGCATCTGGAAATTTATGGTGAAAATAACTGTAATTGGGAGAGTTGATAGGAAAGTGGTCAATGATTTCAACTTTTTTTAGAATTTGAGGATTTAGTTCCGCCATTAAATGATAGGTTTCAAGATAGGCAACACCTATATCAGCATTATCAAAAAATAATTTATGAATGATGCTGCTTTGCTTGGTTGTATAGTGGGTCGAACTAAAGACTTGAGAGTGAGTTTGATGATGCACAGGAATAACCAAAGAATCAAGAAATACGCGAGCAAGTTCATCTTTTATTGGTAAAATTAAACGTTTATTTTTAAATTCTTGAATTGTTGTTATATTCGCCTTTTTACGCGCTAAAACTACGATGTCATAAGGATTTCCTGTCGTGCTAGTTGCAGTAAAACCATCAGCAAGTGTGCTAAGATCAAAGTATTTTACCAACAGTAAGGGAGGGGCAACAATAAGATCTATTTGTTCATTATCAAAATCTGTACGCATATCTTTTATATGATCATACAATTTGACATTAGTATGCTGGATATCAACTATATGCTTAAATTCATTGATCCACATATTGACTGAAACATGAAAATCAGTTCGACTCACCATGGCATTAATAGAGGGGAAATACCATCCAATACTAAACTCTGGGATTATCGGTGTGTTTTCTTTAGCTTGAATTGAAGGGGAAAGTAATAGGATAAAAATGAAAAATAATTTAAGCAGATAATTAATCATTTTTAAGCAGTTTTTTTAGATTTAGGTACTCATTATATAATGTGTAAAATGGATCCAAATAGCTTACCTTACAAATTTTAATGGTGGTAGTGTGAAAAACTTGTAAGATTTGTTTTCCTCTTGGTTTTTTATTAAATGATTGTATTCCATATCGTAGTTTTTCTTGAAAAGGAAAGTCTCGATGAAAGTAACCAAAATTTCTACCAATCAGTGGGAGTTTTTGTAAGACTTGTATTTTTTTTGTTAATTGAGGGTTTAATTCCAGAATTACTTCTAATGAGCTTTCATAGACAAGAGCAACATCAGCTTTATTAAAAAACAAATCTAAAACCATACGTTGGTTTTTAGCCGAATGATTAATTTCAGAAAATACTTGAGTTAAAGGAAGTTGGTATTGTTTAATCGCTTCCGTTTCTATGAAGATTTTGGCAAGTAAGTCATTTTTTGGTAATAATAAGCGCTTTCCTTTATAACCATCAAAAGGTTTGTCTAATTCTTTTCTGGCAATAATAACTAAATGATTAGAATGGTCAGTAGAATGCACGCCTACAAAACCATCGGATAATAATTCTTTATCAAAAACAGTGGCTATTAATAGAGGTGGAGCGATAATCAGATCTAATTTTCCCGCTTTAAAGTCACGGTTCATCAATGATATATCTTGGTATAACACAGAATAAACATTATCCATTCCCACACTGTGGGTTATCTCTTGTATCCAATAATTAAGAGAAATTTCTATGTCAGTGGGATTGGATACAATACTTAAAGAAGGATAGTAATACCCCATAGCTAAACGAGTACCTATAGGAAGATACTGTTCTGTTACTTCTTCTGTTTGGCCCAAAATAGGTAAAAGAATAAAGACCAATGCCATTATTTTTAGCAGGGATACATGAAAAATTGTATTCATCTATTTAACCTTTGATAGTTTATATTAAATGTTCCAAACTGCTCAAATGAAGGCAGAGTAATTAATATGAAAACCCCCTCTTTTTTATCAATTTTTCATATGTTTGCTTTAATTTTAGGCTGTTGCTTAAATCCTTAAGGCTAGAGCGTTTAAGTTGGTCTGCATAAAATATATTTAATAATTGTCGTCCCTGGAAAGATGTATGCATATTTTTTAACTCTGTAATGATTAATTCTCTAAAGTCTGGGTCTACTCTTTTATGAAAAAAACCAAGTCCTCGATACATATTGGGTAGCTTATGAATGATTCTAGTTTGTCTCTTGATTTGAGGGTTTAATTCAATGGCTAATTGGTAAGCTCGTTGATAAACCAAAATAATATCTGTTTGTTTAAAAAATAATTTGTAGATAAGTTGGGGTGATTTAAATACATGATCTACATGCTTAAAGACAGACTCAGCTTTATCATTAAAATATTCTAAAGTTAAGGTGTTAACAAACATGCTACAGGTTTTATCATAGAATAATAATGATAAGTGTTTGTTTTTAAAATCTGCAACGCTATTTATATTGCTGTCCACATGCGTGATTATTAGTAAATCTTCAGTTGCCGATCCCTCAGAATAAACTTTATAGCCATCCGTTAATTGTTGAAGGTCGAAATTTTCTATAAAGGCTAAAGGAGAGCTAACAATGAAGTTTATATTATTTTCTTCAAAAGCACGTTTCATGTTTTTAAGGTTTTTATAGAGATGAATTGAGGCTGGGATCCCAGTTTGTTTACTAAACTTACTTGTCCAGTATTTTAAAGCAGCTTCTAAATCAACTCGTTCTATATCTGGAAATGTGTTGAGAAAAAAACCTGTCCGTAAAGTGAGTTTTTTAATATTGTTATCTGTTGCCGTACCGTTTGTAGAAAAACATAAGAGTAAAAGGGCAATAAAGAAGGGTGAATAATTAAAAAAGAAGCGTATCATTTATTTTCCTGATTTTCCTGATTTTCCTGATTTTCCACATGCCCCGTCATTCCGGCATTCTCTTGGTAGGAACCTGTTTTTTGCATGAATAGATCCTCGATAAAAGGTCTTGGGGGTGACAGTGTGCAAAGTATCACGGTTTTTATTATCTATAACTCAATGTTCCAGTTTTTAATTGTTGCTTTTGTGAAATGCTAGTTCCCACGCGCCTAGGTCATTTATTTGACTGTTGTTATTCTTGGATGCTCTACACTAGCGCGTATAAAATAGGCTCCCTCGCAGCGCCAGGGAGCTAAATGTTAGCCATCCCCCCTCTAGTTTTCAGTGTTTTCTGAATTCAAGTCAAAAAAACTGGAATATCGAGTATAAGGCGGAGAGTCATGAGTAATCAGGTTTGTTTATGATGTCATTGTATGAAACAGCTAAGCCTAGTGGCTTAACTGATCAATATTATGCCCAATTAAATACTCTAAGGTTGTTAA
>CAZMQH010000063.1:0-11097 GCA_964568245.1 uncultured Methylomarinum sp. | reverse complement strand
AGTTTTCAGTATTTTCTGAATTCAAGTCAAAAAAACTGGAACATCGAGTATATAGGTTTTAGATATTTTATTTTGTTGCTGTTTACAAAAATGATTACATTAGTTTTCCTTTTCAATTGCCTGAGACTTTTCAGCTGACAGGGGTAAGGGAGGCAGTAACAAATAATATACCCAGCTCTCTTGTCTTTTTATCCCTCCTTGGCTCTTCTCAATCGGCACATAGAATAACTATGCTTCTCTTGAGAACAACCAAGGAGAAATAAAAACCCTACGAGATCTAGGTACATTATTTATTACTGACTCCCTAAGTCATCTGCAATTCGTTCAAGGGCTTGCACGCCTGTCATCTCATCGTAACTGATAATGAGTTCGTCTGAAGTGGTCGCGGCATTTTTATAGTTGGAACACATGTTATTAATTCTTTCGTCTCTAAACTCGTTAGGCTTTACATTTAGCCAGTAGCGACTGCGGTGAGGTTGTAAATCATTTTCTCTCAATATCCGACCCACTTCACTGATTGAAATGGACTCAACAACCTTTTGAATAATCAGTTCATCCACTAATTCTCGCTGTGTCCAATGTGTTATGGGACGGCCATAGACAGAAGGGCTCTCACAACAAGTCGCTATGATTTTACAAATCTGTTCGGCTGTAAATTTATCAGGACACCCAGACCGTGGAAGGTCTTGAAGTCTTTCAATAACCTCTAATTCCGAACTTTGGCTCCACCGATTAAGCCACTTTTTAACCGTATTTTTTACAATACCCAGTGCTAATGCTATCGCTTTAATTCCCACTCCTTGTTTAGCTAACAATATTATTCGTGCTCGAGGCACTATTGACTGAGCTGACGATGGTTTTGCAATAATTTCATTCAGTTTTGCTTTTTCTTCTTCTGTCAAAATAAATATTCTTTCCGTTCTTTTTAGCTTATTTTACAGAAGATGCTTATTCTATTATAGAGGGCATGGACTTACGGTTTGCTGTACTAGGAATAGAAATCCATAGATTACGATTGGCTATTTTTTTGCCTTCAGACTCCCAAAAATCTTCGTCTTCGACATCCCATTTTTGCAGATCGGACATGTTTTTTTCCTCAAATATAATAACCCTACCACAAATTATATGTTTATTATTTTAATTAACCTAGCTTGAATAAGGGGTAAAAATCATTATATTAGTATTTGAATTGTTGTTAATGTATTTTTTTTTAGGTTACAATCCGCGAGCATGGTTTTAATTCTTTTAACCATGTTTTTTTAATGTAATTTAAGGACTATAAAATGGCACAATATAAGTGTAAAACTTGTGGGCATATCTATGATGAAGCTATAGGCGAACCAAAAAGCGGAATTCCTGCAGGAACTGCTTGGGCTGATGTGCCCGATGACTGGGAGTGCCCAAAATGTGGTGCTGCAAAAGTGATGTTTAAGAAAATAATTGGCAGTTAAAGGAGGCTCTTGCATAATTGCACATCATGTAGATATAGATCATATAAAACCACAATATCTAGTGGTATCTATACGGTAATGCGGTAATTTTGCAAGAGGCTCAAAGGTCTTTATTATTTAATGTTGAATTGATAATTAGGTTTTTGTAGGGAGGATTTCAACTTCAGTCCGTTATGGGTATAATGGAGATATCCCATTATTATTTTTTGCAGACTAAAGTCCGCTCTATAAATACCTATCATTCTCATTAAAAAGGCCAGGGATGGCCTTTTTTTAGTTTTAAAAGCGCTAATATTTCCATATTGGATAAAGACTGGTAAATTAGTTAAAATTTATTAACCTTTCTATTACTAATGAAATTATTTAATTTTTTTAAATGTCTCACTATTGATCCAGTTAATTTAAGTGTTAAATTCAAAACTATTTCTCTACTTGCCTGTTGCTATCAATGTCTTCACCATGTTGTTTCTAGCTGTGGCTATTAATCGCTGGGTTATGAAACGAAACTATCCTAGCGCATTACCCATAAAAAAAGAAAATAACCAGCGTCATAGTATTATCCAACCCTTTCATCGGGTCGGCTTTTCAGAGCAAGATATAGAATTAGCTTTAGCTAATAATGATGTGTTTATTGATATGACTCATTCCCAGTTGAGGCAACTGCTCTCACAGGTTGAAATGAATACTTTTGAGCGTATTAAAGGCACAATAACCTGTACTGATATTATGATTAAAAATGTTATTTCAGTTGAATTTGGTACTGAGGTTGAAGATGCCTGGAATATTATGCGAACGCATAAGCTTAAAGCAATGCCAGTACTTGATAATGCTAGAAGGGTAATAGGAATTCTTACCTGGAATGACTTTTTTAAATGTATAGATTTAAATGCCTATGGTAGCTTTCAGGAAAAATTTAGATGCTTTATTCAACGCACTGCTGACATCACCGCAAATAAGCCAGAAGCTGTAGGATTGATTATGACCTCGACAGTTGTTAGCTTGCCTGATACAACACATATTGCTGAACTTAGGGAGTCAGTAATAAATAATGTACCTAGATCTCGTAGGATTTTTGTTTCTCCTTGGCTCTTCTCAAGAGAAGCATAGTTACTCTATGTGCCGATTGAGACGAGCCAAGGAGGGATAAAAAGACAAGAGAGCTGGGTATATTATTTGTTACTGCCTCCCTTATACCGTTAATGTCTTCTAAAGGGATTAGGCAGATTCCAATTATCAATTCAGAAAGGCGTCTGGCAGGGATGGTATATCAAGCTAATTTAATTGCGGCACTTTATAATCAGCAACTTGCAAAAACAGGATAGCTAGGCAAGTGGAAAGGCAATAAGTGGGAGCGGCCTATTTAGCCGCGACCGAAACAAGATCATGATTAAGACGCGGCCAGATAGGCCACTTCTACCGATGCTAGATGGGGTTTGCAACTCCGTCTAGCAATACAACTCTAATATTAATTAATTCTAACCCCAATTTCACCACCAGCACTGGCTTTAACCGCACAGAATTTAAATTCTGGGATTTTAGCTGAAGGGTCTAATGCTTCATTAGTAATCAAGTTGGCGCTGGCTTCGTTATAGCAAAATGCCATAAATAGACTACCTCTTTGGATACCTATATCTGCACGGGCATAGGCAGTCACTTTTCCACGCCTTGATTCAATCGTAATTAAACCACCTGGTTCAATACCTAACATTTCAATATCAGTCGGGTGTAACGTAACCACTGGATCTGGCTCAATTGCATCAAGAGTGGGGGAGTGACGAGTCATACTACCTGTATGCCAATGCTCCAACTGACGACCTGTAATAAAGATTAACGGGTATTCATCATCCGGCATTTCATCGGCATGAATATATTCAGCAGGTACAAAACGTCCACGACCTGAATCAGTAGGGAAGCCATCTGTAAAAATAATTGGCTCGCCTGGATCACCCACGTTTTCTAAAGGATAGGTTAGAGAATCTTCATTTTCTAACCTATCCCACGTCATGCCCGCAATACTTGGCATGGCTTGACGCATTTCATTAAACACATCTTCAGGGCCAGAATAAGTCCAGCCACAACCTAGGCGATTAGCAATCTCTTGTAAAATCCATAAGTCTTGTTTAGCATCACCAGGGGGATTAACTGCTTGGCGACCCATTTGTACCCGTCTATCCGTATTTGAGAAAGTACCATTTTTTTCGTAGAAAGCAGAAGCAGGTAAAATAACATCTGCAAAACCAGCCGTTTCTGTTAAGAAAATATCTTGAATAACTAAATGTTCAAGTTCTGCAAAAGCTTTGCGGACATGGTTTTGGTTAGGGTCTGACATGGCAGGATTTTCACCTTGCACAAACATACCAAATATTTTTTTATCTAAGATGGCATGAATCATTTCAACGGTAGTTAAACCAGGCACAGAATCAAGCTCTACGCCCCACAGTTTTTCAAATTTTATTCTATTGTCAGGATCAATAACAGGTTGGTAATCAGGGAAAACCATAGGAATTAAACCGACATCAGAAGCGCCTTGTACGTTATTTTGTCCACGTAAAGGATGTAAGCCTGAACCAGGTTTACCAATTTGGCCAGTCATTAAGGCAAGGGCAATAAGACAGCGCGCATTATCAGTACCATGAATATGCTGAGAAACACCCATACCCCATAAAATCATTGAGCCTTTTGAAGTAGCATAGAGTCTAGCAACTTCACGTAAAGTATCAGCGTCAATACCACAAATAGGGGCTACATGTTCTGGGCTGTAATTTTTTAAATGCGCTTGCATTTGTTCAAAATCTTCAGTATTTTTCTTAATGAAGTTATCGTCTTGTAAACCTTCAGCAAGAATCACATGCATAATACCATTCAATAGAGCTACATCAGTATCTGGACGGAACTGTAGGACATGGGATGCATATTTTGCAATCGATGTAACATTGGGATCCATCAATATTATTTTTGTACCCTTTGCTGCTGCATTTTTCATAAAAGTAGCGCCAACAGGGTGATTCACTGTTGGGTTGGAACCAATGATAATAATGACTTCTGCTTTACTAACATCCGAAACAGGATTTGATACCGCACCTGAACCTAAACATTCAAGTAAAGCAACAACCGATGATGCATGACAAAGACGGGTACAGTGATCAACATTATTTGAACCAAACCCAGTACGAATCAGTTTTTGGAATAAATAAGCTTCTTCATTACTACCTTTAGCCGAACCTAACCCAGCTAATGCTTTTTTACCTTGGGTATCACGGATTTTTTTCAATCCACCCGCGGCAAAATCAAGTGCTTCTTCCCAAGTCGCTTCACGGAAAACCTTATCCAAATCATTAGGATCTAATAATTCAGTAGTTTTAGCTACACCATCACGTCTAATTAAGGGCTTGGTCAAACGTAAAGGGTTGTGAATATAGTTAAAACCATAACGACCTTTTACACAAAGACGGTAATGGTTAGTATCGCCATCACGACCTTCTGTAAATAAAATCTTGTCATCTTTTACATGATATTTAATTAAACAACCGACACCACAATAAGGACAGGTTGAATCAACGGTTTTATCAGCAACTTCCAAACCTACATTATTTGCAGGCATTAATGCACCTGTAGGACAGGCTTGCACACATTCACCACAAGCCACACAGCTACTAGCCGCCATGGGATCAGCAATATCAAATACGATTTCTGCATGAGAACCGCGATTAGCAAAGCCAATCACATCATTCATTTGTTCTTCACGACAAGCGCGTAAACAACGCGTACATTGAATACAGGCATCCATATTCACTGCAATAGCTGGATGTGATAAATCTGCCGCAGGTTGATGACGTGCTTCAAAACGTGGTTTACTGACATCAAGCTTTTTAACCCACTGGTCTAATTCTGAGTTAAGTGTATAAGGTGATTCACCTTGGTCTGGCATATCGGATTTTAATAATTCCAACACCATTCTTTGTGATTTTAGCGCACGTTCACTTGAAGTTTGCACCTTCATGCCAGGTGTAGCAGTTCGACAACAAGAAGGCGCAAGGGTGCGTTCGCCTTCAACTTCAACCACACAAACTCGGCAGTTACCATCTGCACGCAAGCCTTCTTTATAGCAAAGGTGTGGGATTTCTGTCCCTAAACGCTTTGCAGTTTGAATCAGTGTTTCGCCTTCCAAAGCAGAGACTTCTTCACCATTCAATGTGAATTCAATTGTTTTATTCATATAACTGGGATTAGCAACCATAATGTAATCTCCTTATTTTAATTCGTCTGGAAAGTATTTAACAACGCAGCGCATCGGGTTTGGTGCCGCTTGTCCTAGGCCACAAATAGATGCATCTACCATTACAGAAGCAAGTTCCTCTAGTAATTCAGTATTCCACTGTTTTTGTTCCATTAAGGTTGCCGCTTTTGCAGTCCCTACACGACAAGGTGTGCATTGACCACAAGACTCTTCCTCAAAAAACTTCATCGCATTAAGGGCTAAATCTTTTGCACTATCCTGATTAGAAAAAACCACCACCGCTGCTGAACCAATAAAACAACCGTATTGATTTAAGGTGTCAAAATCCATCGGAATATCGGCCATTGATTCAGGTAGCATACCACCTGATGCTCCACCAGGAAAATAACCATAAAACTCATGGCCGTCTTTCATGCCACCACAATATTCTTCAATCAATTCACGCATGGTAATACCAGCTGGTGCTAAATGCACGCCCGGTTTATTAACACGACCCGAGATAGAAAAAGAACGTAAACCTTTACGCTCATGACGACCATGAGAAGAGAACCAATCGGGACCTTTCTCAATAATATCTCTAACCCAGTAAACTGATTCCATATTATGCTCTAAAGTGGGTCTACCAAACAAACCAACTTCAGCTAAAAAGGGAGGTCTTAAGCGAGGCATCCCCCGTTTACCTTCAATTGACTCAACCATAGCTGATTCTTCACCACAAATATAAGCACCAGCACCACGACGTAGATAAATCGGTGGCATCTTATAAAATGAAGAGGGTGGGTTATTTTGGAAATTAGCAATTTCTTTAGTTAAGATTTCTCTACAACCAGCATACTCATCACGTAGATAAATATAAATGGCTTCACAACCTACAGTTAAAGCAGCAATCATCATCCCTTCAAGAAAACGGTGAGGATCAATTTCTAAATAGTGCCTATCTTTAAAAGTCCCTGGTTCACCTTCATCAATATTGACAGCCATCATCCTAGGGCCTTCAAAACCATTAACGATACGCCATTTACGGCCAGCAGGAAAACCCGCACCACCTAATCCACGTAAACCAGAATCTTCCATTTTTTTCATAACAGACTCAGTACTCATTTTTCCTTCGAGTACTTTTTTAAGCGTTTGATAACCACCATTCGCTTTGTAGGCATCCATACTAATATAATCAGTCATGGTTTCTTTAATTTCTTTATTTTCTACTGCAGTCGTTACTGATTCAGCAGTGGCTTCATGTATGGGATTTTGACCAACCACAGCAACAGGAGCATGTTGACAGCGACCGACACAAGGTACTTTTTGTACCCTAACATCATCACCTAAGCCGTTTTCTAAGGCATCAATAAGCGGGTGAGCACCTGCCATATCGCAAGTAAGGGATTCACAGACACGTACAGTTAATGCTGGCGGAGGCGTTTGGCCTTCTTTAACCACATCAAAATGATGATAAAAAGAAGCCACTTCAAACACTTCTGCGGGAGATAATTTCATCTCATGGGCTAAAGCCACTAAATTTTTAGAGGAAATATGTTGGTGTTGATCTTGAATTTTATGTAGATGCTCAATCAATAAGTCCCGTTGACGTGATTCATCACCTAATAAAGTTTGAATATCTTCTAAAGCAGTAAGATCAACAGCATGTCCTTTAGGTCCACGACGTTTTTTTCTTTTTATTTGATCGGGTGAAATTGTAATTACTGCCACACGTATTTCCTCAAGTGATTGAAACTAGTCATTGCCAACAATATTTTAACGGGTATTGTAGAGCGGACTTTTAGCCGGCAATATAAAATTGCTATTACGGTCTAAAGTCCGCTCTACAAGGCAATTCTCATAAAAATAATATGATTGTCAACTAGATTGAAATATAAATTAGCCGAACTTTACCGTAGATATGGTGTCATTATCAAGTCATCATTTTTTTAAAGTAATATCATTTAAAATGATATGACTGTTTTCACTATATAATAAGCCCTTTTTATACCCACTTATTCTTTATTTTGAATCCCAATCACTTACTTACTTTTGTTATAGTTGCTCGCCTAAAAAGCATTACCAAAACAGCGGAGCTATTACACTTAGGGCAGCCTGCTGTGTCTGGGCAGCTTAAGTTATTACAGGATTTTGTTGGAGAACCGCTCTATCAAAGAAAAACCCACCAAATTGAATTAACACCAGCAGGTGAAGGTTTGTTGCAATATGCTTTAAAATTAGAAAAAAATTTAAATCAAGCCACAAATTATGTACATGATTTAAAACAAGTCAACGCAGGTCGATTAAGAATAGTTTCTACCAACACGGTTGCAAGTTATTACTTGCCTCAACTTGTTGTACAGTTACAAGCGAATAACCCAGGTGTACAGGTATCGATGCAAACGGGGGATACAGCTGAAATTATCGCCAAAATTTCTGATTTTGATTTAGGTTTTGTCGAAGGCCCTGTTAATGCAAAATCACTCCCTTCGAATTATGAGGTGATTCCCTGGCAAGATGATGAAATTGTGCTGGTTTTACCTCAGAACCATGGGCTTGCCAAACAATATTTAGACACGGTACCGTTAGATGTTTTTATAAAGCATCAAGTTATTTGGCGAGAAACAGGTTCGGGCGCCAGAAAAGCAATAGAAAAAGCCTTACTAGAAGCAGGAATAATAGCTCCAGTTAATATAGAAGTGACAGGTGTTTCAGCTGTAAAAGAAGCGGTTAGAGCAGGTTTAGGGATTGGCTTTGCATCTTCTCAGGCATTAAGAAATGAAAGGGATGGCTTGGTTTCTAGAAAAATCAGTTCAGCTAACAGTTTAGTTTGGCATTTAAATATTATTGCACCCAAGCAAGTACTGCAATCAAGGGTGTCCAAAACTTTTATCAGACTTTGTAAAGTAAAATAGGAATAACTTTGAAAACCTTATTATTAACAGGCTTATTGTTTGCACAAAATGCACTGGCTCTTTCCGCGCTAACTGTAACAGAAATAGCCCCTGGGATTTATGTACACTTTGGCAGTCACGAATTTCCCAATAAAACCAACCATGGCGCTATTGCCAATATTGGATTTATTGTTGGCGACAACTGTGTTGCAGTTATTGATACTGGAGGCAACCCAGAACAAGGCTATGCTTTAAAAAAAGCGATTAAAACCACGACTGACAAACCTGTTTGTTATGTGATAAATACGCATGTTCACCCAGATCATATCTATGGCAATATTGCCTTTAAACAAAAAGGTATTAGGTTTGTCGGGCATAATAAATTGGCACGAGCCATGGCAACCCGTGGTAATTATTACATAGAAAAAGCTAACGAACAGCTAGATATCAAACTGCTACCCAAGCACATTATTGCGCCAGACAAAGCCGTCAAAAAACATTTGCTTATAGATTTAGGTGGGCGAAAACTTAGATTAACGGCTCATCCTACCGCGCATACTGACAATGATTTAACGGTATTTGATCCAAAAACTAATACATTATGGATGTCTGACCTGCTATTTATAGAGCACCTACCTGTTATAGATGGGAGCATTAAAGGCTGGCTAAGTGAATTAAATCGAATGGAAAAACATCATTATAAATACGTTATTCCAGGTCATGGCCCCGTAGTAACCGATTGGCCAAAGAGTTTACAGCCAGAAAAACACTATTTAAACACTTTATTAACTGAAATCCGTGAAATGATTAGTCAAGGACAGTTTATTGAAGACGCTATTGAAAAGGTAGGTTACTCCGAAAAAGATAAATGGAAACTATTTGATCAATTCCACAAACGAAATGTAACTACAGCTTTTGCAGAACTAGAATGGGAATAGCGAGAGTGAAGTTTTGGGAGAAGGCTTTAGCTTTCATACGGTAAAATATAAACAAGCTGGCTAAAGGCATGCGCTCCATACATATGAGGTGCAGGGACTTTCAACTCTTAACAGTATTTTTTATACATTCTATATTAAATAAAAATCGAGAAAATAAATGAATAAAATAATTTTGTTATTTTTGCTGCTTACCCCTTTGTTAGCCTCAGCAGCTAAAGATGAAATACAGTGGAATAATTTATTAAAAAGACAGTATTTTTCTGGAAAAACAATAACTGAATCAAATGACATTATAGAAATTAAAGCGCCATACCGCGCAGAAGATCCAGCCCTAGTACCGATTAGAATCATTAGTAACATAAAACAGACTAATAAAAGATATATAAAAAAAATAACAGTGTTTGTTGATAAAAACCCATTCCCATTAGTGGGTGAATTTGGCTTCACCCCCGAAACAGGAAAAGCAGACCTAGCCATGAGGGTAAGGGTAAATACCTATAGTTACATTAGAGCCATTGCAGAAATGAATAATGGCCAGCTTTATATGAGCAAAAAATTTGTTAAAGCCAGTGGTGGCTGTTCAGCACCCATAGGTGCTGATTTAGATGCAGCAATGAAACGACTAGGAAAGGCTAAATTTAAAATAGCTAAAGGAAGGGTTGAAGGAGAGCCAGTTCAATCACAATTATTGATTAGCCATCCTAATATTACAGGGATGCAAATGGATCAAGTGACTCGATATATCAAAAAATCACATTTTGTAGATAAATTAACGGTCACATTTAACGGTAAACCAGTATTAACAGCAAAAATTGATATTGCCATTAGCGCAGATCCAAACTTTAGGTTTTATTTTGTGCCGCAAAAAGAAGGTGAGTTAAAAGTAGAGTTTAGTGATATTTCTTGTGAGTCGCCGATAAGTCGAGATGTTTGTTCTCCAGGGAAAACATACTCAATAATTCATCATGTAACTACAGAGTAACCATAGCAGGAGAGCGGGATTAATTTAAATAATTATTTTTGCTTTGTGTTAATATTCTGTTCATGCGTAAGCTTTAGAATATGCATGGTAATAATAATCATTTAACGAGGAAACTTAATGTCTTTAAAAAAACTAATTTTAGCTTTATCTGTAAGTGTTGCAATGCTAAGTGCTGCTCCAACAATGGCAAAACCAGCGGGTAAAATTGAAAATGCTACTCCTGCTGCTACAGTTATTGCTATTGCGGAAACTATTGCACTATCACAGGAAGCTTTACAAGCAATCAAAGACGATAGCTTAGAGAAAAAAGAAATGATGGCTCTTTTCAAAACTGTAAAACAAAGAGCTAAAACTATCGAAAGCACAACAACATATATGCTTCGTGAAAAAGCTTTGGGTCGTTTAGGTAAAGCGCGTTTAGCTTACAAAAAAGGTCATGATAAATCAGAAGTTATAGCTAAAATGGAAAAAGCTGTTGAGATTTTTAAAGCAGTAAAAGTTAGATATGACGAGTTCAACTAAATTTTAGTTGCTTAAAAATATAAATAATAACGTAAATTAGCTTTATTCATTATATTTAAAAGGGTTTATATCTTAATTGATATAGACCCTTTTTTTA
>CAZMQH010000062.1:0-11125 GCA_964568245.1 uncultured Methylomarinum sp. | reverse complement strand
TACAATACATTAACGTGATAATATTAAAGTATTTTTTATGAATATGTTCCAAGTAACTAAAGATAAAGAATGAGTGAGCAAGAAGGTGGTGATTTAGCCGAGCTGGATACACAAGCTAGTGCGCTAGAAGAATTAACCAAAGAAGTAGAAACGCCCCCTATTTTAAAAGGTCTGGGTAACTTGTCTATCGCTAGGCAAATAGGCTTAATGCTAAGTATTGCATTAAGTGTTGCTGTTGGTATCGCGGTTGTTTTATGGTCTCAGGCTGATTCATACGATTTGCTTTATTCAAGCATGGCAGAAGAAGATGCGACGGAAATTCTAGCAACCCTTGATCAAATGGGTGTCGATTATTCGATAGAAACAGAGTCTGGTGCGATTATGGTACCAACGGACCAAGTGCGTAAGTTAAAGCTAAAATTGGCTGCACAAGGTTTGCCTAGAACTAAAAGTTTAGGTTATGAAATACTTGATAAAGAATCTGATTTTGGGACCAGTAAAAACATAGAGCTTATGCGCTTTCAACGTGCACTAGAGGGTGAAATTGCTCGAACAATCTCTTCAATTCAAAATATTAAATCTGCACGTGTTCTTCTCGCCTTACCTAAGCAATCAGTTTTTGTACGTAAACGTAAAAAGCCGAGTGCCTCCGTTATCGTTAATTTATATCAGGGTAGAGCCTTAGAAAAAGGTCAGGTAGAAGCTATTGTGCATTTGGTTGCTTCAAGTGTACCCATGATGGAATCAACTCAAGTCACGGTTGTTGATCAAAAAGGAAGAATGCTGAGTAATAATGGTGCTTCAGAAGCTATGTATTTGACTTCAAAACAGTTTGAATACAAAAAAAATCTTGAAGAGCATTTGATGCAAAGGATAGAAAATATTCTACTTCCTTTAGTGGGGCGTGAAGGTCTGCAAGCACAAATTTCAGCTGATGTTGATTTCACTGTAACAGAAAAAACTCAGGAAATGTTTAACCCTGATTTACCCGCACTAAGAAGTGAACAAACACAAGATGAACAAAATTCTAGTTCAGCTATTCAGGGAGTGCCTGGCGCATTATCGAATCAACCTCCACCCGCAGGTGTTGCACCTGAAATAGCGGTAGGCCAAAATGCTGAGAATGTAAATTCACCTAGCTCAATAAGAAAGAGTGCCACCCGTAATTATGAGCTAGACAAAACTATTACTCATACACGTCTTGCCACAGGTGTTTTAAGGCGCTTATCTGTTGCCGTGGTGGTAGATGATAAGAAAGTTAAATTAGGAGATGGTAGTTTTACCAATCAAACCTATGCTCAAGAAGATATTAATCAATTAAGAAAATTAGTTATGCAGGCTGTGGGGTTTGATAGCAGTCGAGGTGACCAGGTAACTGTCACCAATATCTCTTTTAGAGTGCCTGATGAAATAGAAGCATTGCCTGAGCTGCCTTTGTGGGAACAGGGTTGGTTTCTTGATGCTGCAAAACAGTTGACGGCTGTATTGGTTGTTTTATTCTTGGTATTTGGTGTTTTGCGACCCACTATGCGTGGCCTTGTTGCTAGGGATGAAGAAGTTAAAGCCCTGTTGGATGCACATGCAGAAGCTGATGCAATGGGAGGGACTGTTCGTTTTGATGAAGATGGTAAACCTATGGCTGTAGCTATTAACGAGGATAAAGAAGCTACAGCGGAAAAAGGTTTGTCCGCGGGAGTTGAAGATCTATTATTATTAGATGCCCCTCAAAGCTATGAAAAACGATTGGAATATGTACAACAATTGATTGATGAAGATCCTCAGTTAGTGGCAGAGGTTCTTAAAGGATGGTTGAAAAGCGATGTCTGAAGTTGAATTTACCTTAAATGCGACAGAAAGGGCTGCACTGATGCTGTTGGCTGTTGGTCAGGATAGAGCAGCGTCTGTGCTAAAGAATATGGGGCCTAAAGAAGTACAAATTGTAGGGTCTGCGATGGCTACGATGGGGCAGATTACTGCAGAAATGGTTGATATCGTTTTAGAAGATTTCATCATGGAAGTGAAAGATGAAACTGGCTTAGGTTTAGATTCAGACAGTTATATTAGAAATATGCTGACTAATGCATTGGGAGCGGACAAAGCGGGTAACATTATTGATCGTATTCTGATGGGGGCGAACAGTAAAGGGATTGAACAACTTAAATGGATGGATGTTCGTTCTATTGCCGATTTAATCAGAATGGAACACCCACAAATTATTGCGATGATCTTAACCTTGCTTGAGGCTGATTTAGCAGCCGAAGTGTTGGCATTGTTACCCGAAAATCAACGATCAGATATTGTTATGAGAATTGCCACGATGGAAAGTGTACAGCCAGCTGCAATTAAAGAGCTGGATGATATGATGGAAAAACAGTTGACGGGTAGTGATAGTGTTAAAGCTTCTAATATCGGCGGTGTGGATTCAGCAGCCAATATTCTAAATTTCTTAGATGGCAGTTTGAGTGAAGAAATGATGGAAGGTATTAATGAATTTGATGGGGAATTAGGTCAGCAGATTCAAGATAAAATGTTTGTTTTTGCTGATTTAATTAATGTTGATGATCGAGGTATTCAAACCTTATTAAGAGAAGTGTCTACGGACCAATTATTAGTTGCATTAAGAGGCGTGAGTGAAGGTCTTAAAGAAAAAATATTTGGCAATATGTCCAAAAGAGCAGCTGAAATGTTACGGGATGATTTAGAGGCGGCTCCACCGACTAAATTGAGTGAAGTAGAACTTGCACAAAAAGATATATTAAGTATTGCTAAAAAATTGTCTGAATCAGGTGAGATGATGCTGGGAAGTGGTGGTGGTGATGAACTCGTCTAAAGATCAGCCTTTTTCCAGTGCTGAACTGGAGGCCTTAGGGTTGTGGGATGTTGCCAAACAGATTGGTAAAAAAAAACAGCCAGCCATACTTCAGCCAAAAAAAGAGAAAGCAACATTAACGGTTGATGAAATCGAAAAAATGCAACAACAAGCTTATGATGAAGCTTTTGCTCAAGGTAAAAAAGAGGGGTTTGATGAAGGTTTTAAAGAAGGTTCACCTAAAGGGTTTGAAAAAGGATTTTCTGAAGGAAAAGTAGAGGGTGAAAAAAAGGGCTATGAGGATAACCTGCATTTAATACAAAAGGAAACGGCTGCATTTGTGAGTTTATTAGAATCATTAAATCAACCTTTTAAAGATTTAGATGAGGAAGTTGAGAAAGAATTGGTGAGTTTAGCTATAGGGATGGCCAGTCAGATTGTACGAAGAGAAATTAAAATTGATCCTGGGCAAATCGTTGCGGTGATTAGAGAAGCGGTTAATGCGCTTCCTGTTGCCTCACAAGAATTAACCATTCAAATGCATCCTGATGATGCAGAATTAGTTAAACGTTCTTTAGCATTAGATAATGCAACTTCACTTTGGAATATTGTTGAAGACCCGTTGGTAACACGGGGAGGGTGTAAAGTAAAAACAGAAACCTCTAATATTGATGCCACGATTGAAAATAGATTGGCGGTTATTGTGGCCACTGTATTAGGAGGAGAAAGGGATGAGGATCATAGGGTATGATTCCAGATGCTAATCGGAGTGCAAGTTGGCTTAAAAGAATAAAACCTTATGCAGAACGGTTGTCGGAAATTCCTGAGTTAGTTGTTGAGGGAAAATTAAGCCGAATGGTTGGGCTAACACTCGAAGCCGAAGGGTGTAGAGCCGCTATAGGATCGTTGTGTGAGATAGAAACAAAGTCAGGAACAAAAATAGGCGCTGAGGTTGTTGGCTTTTCAGGAGGTTGTATTTTCTTGATGCCGACAGGAAGCACCCAAGGGTTAGAGCCAGGTTGTCGAGTTATTCCTTTAGGCAAAAAAAGTCTGGCAAAAGTGGGGTTCAGTTTATTAGGGCGGGTATTAGATGGGGCAGGCAATGCTTTGGATGATAAAGGCCCATTAAAAACGGACGCGACTATTTCTCTGGGTGGAAAGCCTATCAACCCACTATCAAGAAAACCAATAAGAGATACTTTAGATGTGGGGGTTCGTTCAATAAACTCAATTTTTGCAGTAGGTCGTGGGCAAAGAATGGGGTTGTTTGCAGGGACGGGCGTTGGAAAAAGTGTATTACTGGGGATGATGACTAAATTTACGCTTGCCGATGTGGTCGTTGTAGGGCTTATTGGTGAACGGGGGCGAGAAGTTAATGAGTTTGTATTAAAAATATTGGGTGAAGAAGGTATGAAGCGCTCAGTCGTTGTCGCATCCCCAGCAGATGACTCACCTTTAATGCGAGTTCATGGCGCCATGCTGGCTACCAGTATCGCTGAATATTTTAGAGATCAGGGATTAGATGTGCTGTTATTGATGGACTCTTTAACACGCTACGCACAAGCGCATAGGGAAATTGCATTAGCTATTGATGAGCCTCCTGCCACCAAAGGTTATCCTCCCTCTGTTTTTGCCAAATTACCCCATCTAGTAGAAAGAGCAGGTAATGGGGATGAAGGGGGGGGGTCAATTACCGCCTTTTATACCGTATTGGCAGAAGGGGATGATAATAATGACCCTATTGCTGACGCTGCTCGAGGGGTTTTAGATGGCCATATCGTGTTATCCAGAAGCCTTGCAGAATCGGGTCACTTCCCTGCTATTGATATTGAAGCCTCCATTAGTCGAGTGATGTCTGATATAGCCGATCCTAAGCAGATTCAATTAGCGAGAGAGTTGAGGCGGCTATATTCACTTTACCAACAAAATAAAGATTTGATTAGTGTGGGGGCTTATCAAGCTGGATCTGATCCTAGGATTGATGAGGCTATTGCAAAAAATGCAGTGATTGCTGAGTTTTTACAGCAAGATATGAATGAAGCTGTCGATATTAGTCGTAGTCTAACAGAGCTTGAGGCTTTGTTAGAGGCGACTTAAACTTAATAAAATATGCATGAAAAAATCTCAAAGACTTAATGTTATTGTCGAATTAAATGCTAGAAATGAGAAAACTACACTCAAGGCATTAGGTAGTATTCAGCAACAGCGACAAGAAGCTGAAACACAGTTAGAAAACCTAAAAGTATACCGGCAAGATTATGAAACCCAGTATCAATCTATAGCAAAAATAGGGGTTAATATAAAACAATTGCTCGAGTTTAGAGCTTTTATGAGCAAATTAGATCTTGCTATAGAAGAGCAGCAACAAGTCATTTTAGGTGTGGAAAAACAGTTAAGCTCCACTCGGATACAATGGGAGCAGCAACATCAAAAAACTAAAAGTATGCAGAAGGTTTGTGAAGCAGCGGTAAAAGAAGAGCTAAAAGCCGAAGATAAAAGGGAGCAAAATGAGCAAGATGATAGAGGGTCTCGTGTAGGGCGCAATACTGGCACAAGAAGTGCTTAGTTCCTAAGTAAGGAATTCGGGGGAATTATATGAATATCGACGGCTTAAATAGTTTATCAATGCTTTCATCAGGAGAAAGTGAGGGTACAATTCAACAGTTACTACCTAGTGAAGGGGCTGAATCACTTGAATTCTCTGATGAGCTAATGAAAAAAATACAGCTGCTACAAGGCTTAGATACAGAGGGCGAAGGTGTATCTGATCGTGTAAACAATAATTCTAGTTCTGATACTCAACTGCATAAAATTGCCGATTTAATCTCAAGTGATAAAATTATAAAGGACTTTTCTAGTAGGGTTGGCAAAGGCTTGCCACAAGAGAGAACACTAGACAAAGAGATTGATTTAGAAAATACATTGGAAACTCTGACCAATGTATTAAATACGCTAGATGAGAGTGAACAAGAGATGGCGGATGTCTTTACTCAGATAGATTCATCAATTGAAATGGTTGAATCCATAAAAAAACAACGGCCAGAAAATGTTGAAATAATCTCTCAATTAGAGCAAATAGTTGAAAAATTAGAAGTGCTAAAGACCTCTGGATCTGATGATAAGTTGAATAATGAAATTCAATATGAGCAAGGTTCTGATGAAATAGAAGTATCAAACATTGAACAAAGCCAAATACTATCTTTGTTAGATAAGCCCTTTGTCGAACATGCTCAAATAAAGAATCTGTTAGATGCCTCTGATCTTAAACAAGACCCAATAAAGCATTTTGAGACTATTAGGGAGAATGTAGAGCAAGTAAAAAAATTGTTATCTAATGAAGCAGATATTATTTCTACAGCTATATTAGATGAGTCCTCGCTACAAAATGAACAAATTGCTCCTGTACCTTTAGAAGTTACTTCAAAAATTGCTAATGATGTTGAGAAGTTAAGTGAAGGTATTGAATCGATTAAGAGGGGGTTCTCGCAAAAATTCTGGGTAAATGTCGAGGAAAATCAAGTAAGTGTCCCTGTTGTTGAGTTATTAGATAAGCAAGAAATGAATACGGAAGATTTAATTGAATCAATTGAGAAATTATTACCTGTAACTAATAATCAAATAGAAAACAGAATAGTCGTTGAGGATGATTCTGTAAAAGATGAAAGCCTTAAACAGGTAGAAAATCCCAGCAATAAGCAAGAACAGGAAATTTCTTATGATATTGAAGATGCTGATATTGATAGAGAAATTGTTTCATTGCTTACCAGCCTAAGGGAACCCAAACAAATTGAAAATGAGATACTGCCTTTAGCATCTCAAGATGCAACTCCTTTGAAAAATAAAGAAAACCTATCGATGAAGCAATTGCTGGCTCAGCAGAATGCTGGATTTTCAGTTAAAACTGAAGACGTTGATGATTCGCTATCAACATTTCAGTTAGAAAATAAAGTAGGGAAAAATACGTTAGATTCTTTATTTATGAATAGGCAAATTCAGAATGAGCAAGTTAAGGTTTTAGACAGCAACAATTCTGAATTAATCACAGAACGAGTATTACCTAAATTTGCAACAGATATTGCTCATCTGAGTCGGGCTGTTATGGCTGAGAATAAAGCAGAAATTCCACCCATGACCAAACATTTTGCTCACCCCGAATGGAATAAAGAAATGGGGGACAGAGTGATATGGATGCATAAACAAGCCATTCCATCTGCCGAACTTAGGTTGAACCCAGGACATTTAGGCCCAATCACCATTAAAATTGATGTCACTCAAGATCAGACAACCATTGCTTTTACCGCACAACATGCAGCGGTTAAAGAAGCGATAGAGGCGGCATTACCTAAACTAAGGGAAATGTTTTCTGCACAACAGCTTAATTTAGCCGAGGTTAATGTATCCCAAGAAGATGCAGGGCAAAAACAGCAGAGGGGATTTAGTCAAATGGGGCAAAATGCGGGTAAAGATGAGAAACAACAAAATAACATAATAGAAAATGAACAAGCTGAAATAAATATGGATATAAGCGATGAAATTGAAGCGGGCAGAGCTATTTCTAGTAGTGGGTTGTTAAGTATTTTTGCTTAGGGATATATTGGGTAAATATCTGTTGTTGTAAGTAAATGCTGTCGGTTTGTGGATAAGTTGTTATTATAGCTTTTTGATTTTTTATTCGATCTATATTATAGCTTATGCGACTCACTATTTTACTTAAGCTTGGATTGTTATTTTTTTTGTTACCTAGCTTGTTATTTGCTGCTGAAATTAACAGTGGCTATAAAAAACTTGAGACAGTACGGCTGCAATTAAAATGGTTTCATGCTTTTCAGTTTGCGGGTTATTATGCAGCAAAAGAACAAGGATTCTATGAGGATGAAGGATTAGATGTTCATATTCTTGAACGAAACCCAAAACTAAGTATTGTTAATCAAGTAGTTGCCAATGATGTTCAGTATGGAATTGGAGACATGGGTATCATTGCTGAGTATGCTAATGGCGCTCCTATCCATGTTTTAGCTGCAATATTTCAACATAGCCCTCTTATCTTTATCAGTAAACAATCCTCAGGTATTTTGACTTCTGATGATATGAGGGGAAAGCGTATCATGATGTATGGGACGGAAAAGGGCGTAGGGATAGATGAAGCAACACTACATACATTATTAAATGATCATGGCTTAAGCAAGGATAACTATACTCAGGTTCCCCAGTCATTTAATTATCAGGATCTTATTGATGGGGAAATTGATGTTATTTCATCTTATATAACAGATCAGCCCTTTTTCTTTGAAAGTAACAATATAAAAATAAATATTATCAATCCTAAAGACTATGGTATTGATTTTTATAGTGATCTTTTATTTACTAGTCAGGCTGAATTAACAGAACATCCAAATCGTGCTGAACGATTTAAACGTGCATCTTTAAAAGGCTGGCAATATGCTTTGGACTATCCAGAAGAAATCATTCAGCTGATTCATTCAAAATATAATAGTCGATCAAGTATTGAACATTTACGTTTTGAGGCTAAAGAAACACGTAAATTGATTGACCCAGACTTTGTTTCACTGGGTTTGATTGAAGCGGAACGATTGCGAACAGTTGCTGATATATATTCAAAGTTTAATAAGACTAGTGATTTAACCAAGGCAGAATTAACTGCATTTGTTTTTGACCAACCCCAGCCTCTTAGGTTATCAGTTAAAGAGAATGCATGGTTAAAACAGAACCCTATTATTCGTTTGGGTATAGATTGTAATTTTGCACCTTATGAATGGTGTAATGATGAAGGTGAATATACGGGAATAACGGTTGATTATATTAGGCTATTAGAGCAGCGTTTGGATGTTCATTTTGAGATTGTTCAAGGTCAAGAATCTTGGTCCGAATTACTGGATATGGCTAAAAGTAACGAGTTAGATATGCTATTCAGCCTTATAAAAACCCCACAACGTTCAGAATATTTTAATTTTACCCCAGCTTATTTTATTAGCCCTGCTGTCATCATCAGTGGGCAGGCGCAAGGCTATATAGGTTCTTTACAGCGACTTAATGGGAAACAGGTTGCGATTCAACAAGGGCACTCTACTAAAGAACTGCTGATGCAGCATTATCCTAAAATATCTATTATTGCGACAAATAGTATTAAAGAGGCATTACAGTTAGTCGAACAGGGGAAAGTACATGCTTATATTGGCGATGCGGTCTCGGCTAACTATGTGATGCAGCAAGAAAACATGGATAGTCTGATGTTTTCAGGGCAAACAGAATATCAAAGTGAATTTAGGATAGGTATTTTAAAAAACAATCCTGAATTGCTTTCAATTATGAAAAAGGCACTGGCTAATATTAGTCAGGAAGAAAGATATGAAATATATCAGCGATGGTTGGAACAAAAAAATATTCAAGGGATAACGTTTGAGGATCTTATTCAGTACGCTATAGCCATTGCTTTAGTTTTTGCTTTAATTTGTTGTTGGATTATCTGGTTACGTCAATCAAAATTAGCTCTTCGTCGAAGTGAAGATAATTTAAAAGCAATATTTAATACTGAAATGGAAAGTATTAAAGTTATTTCAACTGAAGGTGAATTATTGCAAATTAATCCTGCAGGATTAGCATTAATTAATTCTCAAGATACTCCAGCTGATGTTATTGGGCAAAAGTATGATCAGTGGGTTGTGCCCGAAAACCGTCAAGCATTTAGAGAAATGAATAAACGGGTTCAACAGGGTGAAACAGTTCAACTTAGCTACCAAATTGAAAATTCAAATGGTCGTCGTTGGTTAGAAACACAAGCTGTTCCTTTAGTTGATCCTAAATCAGGCGAAATAACTGTTCTTGCGGTTTCAAGAGATATTACTGATAAAAAACAAGCTGAAAATAAAATATGGAGACATGCAAATTTTGATTATTTAACAAATTTACCTAACAGAAGAATGTTTCATGACCACCTGACTCAGGAGATAAAAGTTTGCAATAGGAATTCTTTATCATTGGCATTGTTATTTTTAGACCTTGATCATTTTAAACAAGTGAATGATGAGTTAGGGCATCAGGTAGGCGACCTTTTATTAAAAGAGGTGGCAAAAAGAATTGTCTCTTGTGTCAGAGAATCAGATATTGTTTCGCGATTAAGTGGTGATGAATTTACTGTGATTCTATCAGAATTGGAAGAGGAAAATTCTGCTGAACATATTGCTAATAAAATTATTAATACACTTAACCAGCCCTTTAAATTGGGTGATGAGTATGCTTATATCTCAGTCAGCATAGGGATTGCCATTTACCCAAATGATGCAAAAGCAAGTCAGCAGTTAATTCAGAAAGCAGATATGGCGATGTTTTCAGCTAAAGATTTGGGTCGAAATCGATTCAGTTATTTTACCCAATCCATGCAAGATGCAGCATTACATAGATTACAATTACTTAAAGATTTACATACAGCACTAAGGGAAAAACAGTTTCAATTATGCTACCAGCCGATTGTTGCTCTTTCTACAGGAAAAATACATAAAGTAGAAGCATTATTAAGCTGGAATCATCCAACACGTGGCCGGGTATGTACAGAAGAGTTTATTCAGTTGGCGGAAGAATCTGGTTTGATGATCAAAATTGGTGACTGGGTGTTTGAAGAATCGATTAAACAACTTAGCATTTGGAAAAAAACATTTAATGCGGATATTCAAATCAGTATTAATAAGTCACCTATTCAATTTAACTTGAGAAATGACCAATATGACTGGTTACATTTATTAGATAAGTATCAAATTGAAGGGAAACAAATTGTTGTTGAAATTACAGAAAATTTATTACTAGATGCTTCTGAAAAAGTGATCAATCGGCTGATTGAATATCGTGAAAAGGGCATTCAAATTGCTATTGATGATTTTGGTACAGGCTATTCGGCATTGTCATATTTAAATAAATTTAATCTGGATTATTTAAAAATTGATCGTTCTTTTACCAAAAATGTATTTACAGACCCTAGTGCCTTGGCTTTAACTGAAGCTATTACTGTCATGGCTCATAAATTGGGTTTGCACGTTATTGTGGAAGGTATTGAAACGGAGGAACAGTATCAATTATTAAAAGCGATGGGCTGTGAGTATGGACAAGGCTACTTATTTGATAAACCTCTACCAGCAGAAAAAATTGGGTTGTTACTGCAAAAAGCGTCTTAATAAAGTTGTTGATATTCTTTGTTTACAAAAAATAGTTGATCTAAAAGTATTACATGGCTATAAACTTAGCATAACTTAAACTCTGGTCGGTTAATAGTCATGAACATAATCCACTTTATTACGGTTTCTTACA
>CAZMQH010000061.1:0-11277 GCA_964568245.1 uncultured Methylomarinum sp. | reverse complement strand
CTAATTCAAAGCTATTGGCCTGTAAAGGAACGGCGTGATAATTAAGGCCAAGGCTCAGGGCGACTTGTTTATACATCACAAAGCCTGGAGCAGGTGCTAAAACATTGGCATTAGCGGGTAAGGCCATTAATAGCAGCTGAATAATTTCATCTGAGCCGTTTCCTAATAAAAGTTCGCTCTGTGATGGAATTTTGTTGGTATCTTTGATCGTTTGGGCCAGTTGTTTGGCTTCTGGATCGGGGTAGCGATTAATAGGGCTATCTTTTATTTCTTTTAGCCATTGTTCTTTTATATGCTCTGGCCATGTGTAAGGGTTTTCCATGGCATCTAATTTAATAAGGTTTTTTGCTTCTGCAACTTTGTATGCAGATAGATTTAAAACTTCTTGACGGAATACGGTTGAAATTAAATTCTGAATCATTAGGAAGGGTGTTGACGTTGTAGGCTGGGTTGAGTGATAACCAACTCGGCATGATGATAAAGGACTTGCAAGTAATGAATATACCCATATTGCGTAGGATTTTTGTTTCTGCTTGGATTATCTCAAGAGGCACATAGTTATTCTATGCAACGATTGAGAGAATTCAAGCAGGCGCAAAAAGACAAGCAAGGTGGGTATATTCATTGCTTGTAAGTTCCTAAAGCTGGGTTTGGTTACCACTCAACCCAGCCTACATGTTTTTCAGCTTATTTTATTCTGAATTCTGCAGAGCGAGCGTGAGCGGTAAGGCTCTCGCCTCTGGCTAATACTGAAGCTACTCTGCCTAAGGTATCTGCTCCAGCTTCGGAGCAATTAATGATGCTAGAGCGCTTTTGAAAGTCGTAAACGCCTAATGGAGAGGAATAGCGAGCGGTACTTGATGTGGGGAGTACATGGTTTGGGCCTGCACAATAATCACCTAATGCTTCGGCTGTAAAACGGCCCATAAAAATAGCTCCCGCATTTCGAATGGATTCATTTAGCGTCTCAGGATCTTCTACAGAGAGTTCAAGATGTTCTGGTGCAATAAGGTTGGCAACATCTGCCGCTTGAGCAAGGTTCTCTACTTTAATAAGAGCGCCTCTAGCGCTTAATGAGGCTTGTATAATATCTTTACGTTCCATTTCTGGTAGTAATTTGTTGATACTTTGCTCTACTTTATTTAGGTACTCGGCATCATTAGAAATTAGAATGGCTTGAGCATTCTCATCGTGCTCTGCTTGTGAAAACAGATCCATGGCAATCCAGTCTGGATTGGTCTTGCCATCACAAATAATTAATATTTCTGATGGGCCAGCGATCATGTCAATACCGACTTGACCAAAGACCATCTTTTTCGCAGTGGCTACATAAATATTGCCAGGGCCGACAATTTTATCAACCGCTGGGATAGTTTTTGTTCCATAAGCTAAAGCAGCAACAGCTTGAGCGCCGCCAATGGTGAAAATTCTATCTACCCCCGCCAAATAGGCAGCAGCAAGCACTAATTGATTGGTTTCACCTTGGGGGGTGGGAACAACCATGATAAGTTCGCCAACGCCAGCAACTTTTGCTGGAATGGCATTCATTAATACTGAGGAGGGGTAAGAGGCCTTGCCTCCAGGTACGTATAAACCTGCTTTATCTAGCGCGGTGATTTTTTGACCTAATACTGTGCCATCGGCTTCAGTATATTGCCATGATTGCATTTTTTGTTCTTCTGCATAGGCTCTTACTCGATTGGCGGCTGTTTGTAATGCACCTGCTTTTTCGGCTGAAAGTGAGTCCCATGCCTGTTTTAAAGTATCAATAGATAATTCAAAATCAGCTGCTTTTTTAAACTGTGTTTGGTCAAACTGGTTGCTATATTCTATCACTGCTTTATCGCCGTTTTTTCTAACGTTGGCAATAATATCCAGCACGCGTTGATGTACTTCTAAGTTGTCTGACTCGTCCCAAGCAAGTAAGCTTTTGAGTTGAGAGTCAAAATCTGAAGAGGTATTGTCAAGTCGAGTGATTTTTAAAGCAGTCATAAGTTTATGTTCGTTTGGCTAAGGTTTTTTCAAATTGGTCTAGTAATGATTGAATAAGCTGGTGCTTCATTTTCATGGATGCTTTGTTAACAACAAGGCGTGAGCTAATATCCATAATATGTTCACGAGGCTCTAGTCCATTGGCTCTTAGAGTGTTTCCTGTATCAACAACGTCAACAATATAGTCAGCCAATCCAACTAAAGGAGCTAACTCCATCGCACCATAAAGCTTAATAATTTCAGCTTGTACACCGATACCCGAAAAATAACGTTGAGCTGTTTTAACGTATTTTGTGGCAACTCTAATGCGACCTTCAATTTTAGGTGCGTTAACAGGAGCCGCTGTCATTAATTTACATTTTGCAATGCCTAAATCTAATGGTTCGTATAAGCTTTCTGCGCCATGTTCTAGTAATACGTCTTTTCCTGCAATACCCATATCAGCAGCGCCGTATTCTACAAAAGTAGGTACATCGGTGGCTCGAATAATAACTAGCTGAACATCTTCTCTAGTGGTACGTAAGATAAGCTTTCGGCTAGTTTTAGGGTTGTCTATAGGGACGATACCCGCTTCTTCTAATAAGGGAAGTGCGTCGTCGTAAATACGACCTTTTGATACAGCAATGGTTAGCATGGTTAACGTTACCTTGGGATTCTTTTAATGGTTGCACCTAATTGAGATAATTTCTCTTCAATATGGTCGTAACCACGGTCGATATGATAAATACGGTCAACAAGGGTGTCACCTTCGGCCACTAAGCCTGCTATCACCAAACTGGCTGAAGCTCTAAGATCTGTTGCCATGACAGGGGCCCCGGTTAATTTTTCAACGCCAGTACAAATGGCAGTGTTTGATTCTAGTTGTATGTTGGCGCCCATCCGTTGCATTTCTTGAACATGCATAAAGCGATTTTCAAACACAGTTTCAGTGATAATACCTACACCTTCGGCAATCACATTCATAGCTGTAAATTGTGCTTGCATATCGGTAGGGAATGCAGGGTAGGGTGCTGTGCGTACGCTAACCGCTTTAGGTCTTTTACCGTGCATATCGAGTTCAATCCAGTCTTCACCGGTAGTGATCTCAGCTCCCGCTTGTTTCAATTTATCCAGTACGGCATCTAAAGTGTCTGGACGAGTATCTTTAACTTTTATTTTGCCACCGGTAATGGCAGCTGCAACTAAATAGGTGCCTGTTTCAATACGGTCAGGAATAATGTCGTAGTGAACATCCTTTTTATCTAGTTTTTCCACGCCTTCAATAATTAGAACATCGGTATCTATCCCCGTTATTTTGGCTCCCATCTTATTTAGAAAGTGAGCTAAGTCCGATACTTCGGGTTCTTTTGCAGCATTTTCGATAATGGTTGTACCTTCTGCTAATACCGCAGCCATCAGTAAATTTTCAGTTCCTGTTACGGTGACTTTGTCTAAAACTAATCGACAGCCTTTAAGACGTTTCACTTTTGCGTGAATATAGCCTGCTTCAACTTGAATATCTGCTCCCATTTTTATTAGGGAGTCAATATGAATATCTACCGGGCGACTACCAATAGCACAACCGCCGGGAAGTGATACATTGGCTTCTCCAAAGCGAGTCAGTAAAGGTCCTAATACTAAAATAGACGCACGCATGGTTTTAACCAGATCGTAGGGTGCTTCGTAACTCGTTATGGTGCTTGAGTCTACTTCGATGTTCATTTTTTCATCAACAGTTAACTGAATTCCCATCTGCCCTAGTAATTGCAAGGTCGTGGTAATATCGTGTAAATGCGGAATATTACCAACAGTCACAGGGTGTTCACTAAGCAGGGTAGCTACTAAAATAGGAAGTGCGGCATTTTTAGCGCCAGAGATTCTAAGCTCTCCTGAAAGTCGAGCGCCGCCAGTAATAATCAGTTTGTCCATAAGAATTTAATCTAACCTTTAGTTGGGTGTAGCATCAGTTAAGAAGCAAGGACTCAATAATACGCCAATCTTTCGCGTATTATTGAGTCCTTGCTTCTAAGTATTTATTTAAATCTAAACCACTTAATGTAGCTAGTATTAATAGTTGCTGCGGTATGTTTTTGAAGACTAGTTTAGTGTTATATCGTTCACTATGTTTTATCCACTCAAGGATAAGTGCTAGTCCTGCACTGTCTGCAGCCGTTACTTGTTTTAAATCTATGTAGATTGCCTTTGGTTGGTTTAAAAAATCAAAGGCGGGCATTGTTTTTTTATTAATAGAGGAGAAAGTTAATTCACCTTCAATAAAAAACAGTTCATTATTTTGTTTGTTCAAATTAAAGCTAGGCATTACTCTTCAGCAGCTTTATCAAATAAAAACTGACCAATGATTTCTTCGAGGATTATGGCTGATTGAGTGATGTCAATAAATCCATCGGCTGGTATAAACTCTTCAGAGCCACCGGGCTCTAGGCTGATATATTGTTCGCCTAATAAGCCAGCAGTAAAAATGCTCGCTGAGGTGTCGTCAGGTAATGAGTAGTGAGTGTCTATATTCATTTCTACAACTGATTCGTAAGTTTCTGTATCAATAGATATTTTAGCGACTCTACCAATACGAACACCTGCAATAGAAACTGGGGACTTAACTTTAAGGCCGCCAGAGTTTTCAAAGCGAGCAATAATGGTATAAGCCGAGTTGTCAGAAAAAGCACTTAGGTTGCTAATTTGCATTGCCATAAAAAACAGGGCAGCAATGCCGCTGGCAACGAATAGGCCGACTAAGGTGTCTTGAGTTTTAGTGTTCTGCATGTTAAATATCTCCAAACATGAGTGCGGTCAAGATGAAATCAAGACCTAAAATGGCAAAAGCTGAGTTAACGACAGTGCGTGTGGTAGCGCGACTGACACCTTCTGATGTAGGGATTGCATCATAGCCTTCAAAAAGTGAAATCCATGAGATGGCAAAGCCAAAGACAATGCTTTTGATGATGCCGTTAATTATATCATCTTGAAGGTCTAAGCCTGCTTGCATTTGTGACCAGTATGCCCCGTCATCGACACCCAGCATACCCACGCCTACTATTTGACCACCAATGACTCCAACCGAGCTAAATAAAGCGGCTAGTAATGGCATGGAGAGAAAGCCGGCTAAAAATCGAGGGGCGATAATCCTTTTGAGAGGGTCGATCGCCATCATTTCCATGCCAGATAATTGTTCTGTTGCTTTCATTAAACCTATTTCGGCGGTTAAAGCGGATCCTGCGCGTCCTGCAAATAATAAAGCCGCCACAACTGGGCCAAGTTCTCTGACTAAAGATGCAGCAACCATCATGCCTAAAGTTTCTTCTGCGCCAAAGTCCGATAGGATATAAAAGCCTTGTAAACCTAATACCATACCTACAAATAACCCTGAGATGGTAATGATTAAAAAAGATAATACACCAATAGAGTAAAGTTGATTAATGAGTAATCTAGGGCGGGGGATAATCGCTATAGAGGCTGTTAATATTTGGGACAGGAAAATGAAGCTTCGCCCAAGTTTTGCAAAACTGGACAGCGTTGTATTTCCTAAATTTTGAAAAAATTGCATGATGTTTTGGCTAGTGTTAAGTCTCAAAGAGATCTTTATGGTAATTATTGGCTGGGTAATGAAAATGTACAGGGCCGTCAGCATAACCCTTGATAAATTGTTGCACCCACTCAGAATCTGAACTTTTTATTTGTTCAGGTGTGCCTTGTCCTGCAACTTTACCTTCTGATAAAACGTAAATGTAATCAGCAATACTCAGTGTTTCTTCAACGTCATGTGAAACAATAATGCTGCTTAGTCCTAGAGCGTCATTAAGCTCTTTAATTAATTTTACTAAGGTGCCTAATGAAATAGGGTCTTGTCCAGTGAAAGGCTCGTCATACATGATCATCATAGGATCAAGTGCTATTGCCCTGGCTAATGCTACGCGTCTAGCCATGCCACCTGATAGCTCATTTGGCATAAGGTCTCTTGCTCCTCTAAGACCAACGGCTTGTAGTTTTAATAAAACTAAAGAGCGAATCATTGAATCGCTCAGTGCTGTATGTTCTTTTAAGGGGAGGGCAACATTCTCAAAAACATTGAGGTCCGTTAATAAAGCGCCACTTTGAAATAGCATACCCATGCGTTTTCTTAGCGTGTATAGGTCTGATCTTTTTAGTTGGTGTACATTTTTTTTGTCAACCATAATAGAGCCTTGGTCGGGGTATAACTGTCCACCAATAAGCTTTAAAAGCGTGGTCTTTCCTGTTCCACTTGGTCCCATAATCGCTGTTATTTTTCCACGAGGAATTGATAGAGAAATATCATTAAATATTTTCCTGTCTCCTCTGGAGAAGCTTAAGTTTTGTATGGAAACGATTTTAGTGTCTGAATTCACGCTATTAGCCATCGCGTTTTATATCTTTTATAGGTCAACAAAGTATTCTCTCTAAGTTATCAGTCTATTGCAAATAAAATATGTAATATACTCTGTACAGCTAGGTTTTTGACTTTTCATGGATTGTTTTTTTGTTGATAGCTTCGTTGCTCAAATAGCTGTATAGCATTCTGTAGTTATACTTCGCGCGGTCACGGATGCGGTTTTCTATCGGTTGCTTTTTGCCGATAGGCTGCGTTGCTGAAATGGTTGCGTAGCCAGCTATGCGCCCATTTCAGCGCCTTGCTATCGATAAAAATCAACTCGCTATAAAATCCGCATCCGTGACCGCGCGAAGTATAGTTTCTAACAGTGCGTGTAGTGTATTCATTAAATTAGGTATTAAAAGACCTTGGGTGCTGTAGTTGTAAAATGGCATAATAGATGTAATTACACATATTTTAAAGAATATTTATGCTACTCAATGTTGTTGCTTTAGTTGTTGGATTGATTGTTCTTGTTGTTGCTGCTGATAAATTTATTGTTGGCACAGTGACTATTGCAAGAAAATTTGGTATTTCACCCTTGTTAATTGGACTTACCATTGTTGGCTTAGGAACCTCGGCACCCGAAATATTGGTTTCTGCCATCGCATCGTGGCAAGGTAATGCTGGGTTGGCTGTTGGTAATGCATTAGGTTCTAATATTGCAAATATAGGGCTGATTTTAGGTTTTACTGCGCTTATATCACCACTCGCTTTTAATTCGACTTTGCTGAAAAGGGAACTCCCCATTTTAATGGCTGTCAGTTTGATTTGTTATTTTATGGTATTCGATGGTTTGGGGGTCATTGATGGTGTTTTAATGCTATTAATGTTACTTGTGTTTTTAGTTTGGCTTATTCGGTCGGCTAAGAAAGAGGGTCAAACAGCAGATTTTAATGACCCTTTAGAGGAAGAGATTATTGCTGAAATGCCAGCGGAAGTTTCCGAAACTAAAGCGTGGTTGTTTTTTGTTTTTGGGCTGATTGGCTTGTTAGCAAGTTCTCGCTTATTAGTTTGGGCTGCGGTTAATATTGCTGAGTCATTTGGCGTGAGTGATTTAGTCATTGGTTTAACTATTGTTGCATTAGGAACAAGTTTGCCAGAATTGGCCGCTTCAATAAGCAGTGTGTTGAAAAAAGAAGATGATCTGGCGGTGGGAAATATTATTGGTTCTAATATGTATAACTTATTGGCCGTTTTCTCATTACCAGGGCTTATTGCACCAGGTCCAGTTGCAGAAAGTGTACTTTCACGAGATTTTCCAGTTTTATTAGGATTAACCGCTGTTTTGTTTATTTTAGGCTATGGTTTAAGGAAGTCAGGACGTATTAATCGCTTGGAAGGGATTGGTTTGTTGATGGTCTATTTTGGATATCAATGGGTTATTTATCAGAGTGTAATAGTTTAATCATGAGTGATTTTCATGAACAGAAATTAAAGGAATTAGGGTTAGCTGTTATTGTGACGGAGGCAGAAGCCGTTTCAGCCTTGGCGAGTAGAATAGATGAAAATTTTGTAAAAGCATGCCGCCTAATGATTAATTGTAAGGGTAGGGTTGTTGTTACAGGGATGGGTAAATCGGGTCATATTGCTGGAAAAATAGCGGCTACTTTGGCAAGTACGGGAACTCCTGCTTTTTTTGTGCATCCAGGTGAGGCTAGTCATGGTGATTTAGGTATGATTACGCAACAAGATGTGGTGTTGGCTTTGTCAAATTCAGGTGAGACGGGTGAGGTGCTCACTATTTTGCCTATTATTAAGCGGATAGATGTTCCCTTTATAGCAATGACGGGGAATCCTTGTTCTTCTTTGGCAAAATTTGCTACAGTTCATTTAAATGTTGCAGTCGAACATGAGGCTTGCCCTTTAGGTTTGGCTCCTACTGCAAGTACAACAGCGGCATTAGTGATGGGAGATGCTTTAGCTGTTTCATTACTGGAAGTGAAAGGTTTTTCTAGGGATGATTTTGCATTATCTCATCCTGGAGGAAGTTTGGGTAAGCGCTTACTATTAATGGTAAGTGATATTATGCATTCAGGTGATGAAGTACCTGCTGTATCAGATGATGCAGTAGTGACTGATGCTTTATTGGAAATGACAGCAAAAAAATTAGGGATGACGGCTGTTGTTGATAAGGAAAACCAAGTGGTTGGGGTGTTTACCGATGGTGATTTAAGGCGTATGCTCGGAAATGGCCAAAATGTACATAAGGCCGTTATCTCTGAAGTGATGACATCGCCTTGTACTGTTATTAAGGCTGATATATTAGCAGCAGAAGCCATGAAAATTATGCAGCAAAAGAAGATTAATGCATTGTTGGTTGTAGATCAGCAAAATATACTGCTTGGGGCGTTAAATATACATGATTTAGTCCGTGCAGGCATAGTATAAATCACAAAAAAGGTTCGAGGTTTAAAGAAGCAATGGATGAAATAACACAAAAAGCTAAACAATTAAAATTATTGATTCTTGATGTTGATGGTGTCCTAACGGATGGACGATTGTTTTTTGATAATGATGGTGGAGAATATAAAAGTTTTCATGCGCGTGATGGTCATGGAATTAAACTTTTGCGACAAACTGGGGTCGAGGTAGCAGTGATCTCTGGGCGAAAGTCGCCATCGGTAGCGTTACGAATGAAAGCTCTGGGTATTCAATATGTCTATCAAGGGCATGAACATAAAATTGCTGCCTTTAATGAAATAATAGAAGCCATGGGAATTAAACCTGAGCAAGCGGCTCATATGGGGGATGACTTGCTAGATTTACCTATTATGGTAAGAGTTGGATTGTCTATTGCTGTGAATGATGCCAATGATTCGGTTAAAGAATACGCTGATTGGTGTACCAAAACACCAGGTGGTTTAGGAGCTGTCAGAGAAGTTTGCGATTTTATTATGCAGGCTCAAGGTACTTTTGATGACGTGTTAAAGCGTTATATGCAATGACTTTCAGTCAATACAAAATTTATTTTGTTTTGTTTTTTTTGGTGATAGGTTCTTGGTTTTTAGCCGATCTTTTTCAACCCAAAGAAGTGGTTAAGATGAAATTTAAGGATCATAGCCCCGATTATTTCAGTAGTGGATATTTTAAAAAAGAGATGGGAGTGGATGGTTTATTAAAAAATGAATTGTTGGCTGACAAAATGATCCATTATAGTGATGATGAAACCACACATTTAGATAACCCTGTGATGACCTTATATAATTTAGCTGGAATTCCTCCTTGGGTTATAAAATCAGAACGGGCAGTACTAGAAGCGGATAAAGATCATATCCAGTTAATGGGTAAAGTTTATATAAGTCGGGCTGGAACAAAAAATCTTCGACCTTTTCAGTTACATACTTCAGAATTGAGGGTTAAATTGTCGACTAGCTATGCAGAAACAAGTCAGTGGGCACAAGTTATTGATGCTAAAAATAGAACGCAGGGGATAGGTATGCAAATGACCTTTAAGGAACCTGTAAAAATAAAGTTTTTATCAAAGGTTAAAGGCCGATATGTATTTAATTAAGGTTGTTTTTGTTACATTTTTAATGGGTGTAAGTCAGTGCAGTTTTGCGCTTGAGAGTGATGCTGATCAACCCGTTCATATTGACTCGAACACAGCAGTTTACAATGATAAGACAGGTACCAGTATCTATACAGGTAATGTAGTGACGACTCAAGGTACTTTGCGAATAAAGTCTGATAAACTCACTGTTTATGTGAGAAATGGTGCTGTTGATAAAATGATTTTTACAGGAAAACCCGCTAAATTTAGGCAGCTTCCAGGAAAAGGGAAAGAACCGATCCGTGGGCAGGGGTTGACAGGGGAGTACTATCCCAATAAAAACAAATTGATTTTAATTGAAGAAGCCGTGGTTTTTCAAGGAACTAGCCGATCAGAAAGTCGATTGATTGTTTATGATAGTAAAAATGCATTGATTCAGGCAGGTGAAAAAACCTCTGATTCCAAGCGGGTTCACTCTGTATTTAAAGCTAAACCCAAGGAAAAGGGTGCTGAATGACAAGGCTCGCTTCTAAACATCTAATCAAAAGCTATAATAAGCGATGTGTTGTGAATGGCGTATCATTGCATGTAGACACAGGAGAAGTTGTCGGTTTGCTTGGGCCGAACGGTGCAGGTAAAACAACCAGTTTTTATATGTTGGTGGGTTTGGTTGCCGCTGATGATGGCGAAATATTTTTAGATGATATGAATATTACCCATTTTCCTATGCACAGTCGGGCAAGGCTTGGGGTTGGTTATTTAGCTCAGGAACCCTCAGTTTTTCGTAAATTAACTGTTGTTGAAAATTTACGAGCAGTGATACAAATTCGCTCTGATTTAACCAAAGGTCAGGCTGAATTGTTGATTGAGGAACTGTTAGAGGAATTTAGTATTGCCCATTTGCGCGATCAAGTCGCATTAGGTTTATCTGGTGGAGAACGCCGACGGGTTGAAATAGCAAGGGCTTTAGCAACAGATCCGCAGTTTATTTTGCTAGATGAACCCTTTGCTGGTGTCGATCCTATTTCTGTCATTGATCTGCAGAAAATCATTGCTCATTTGAAGCAGCGAGGAATAGGAGTATTAATAACTGAACATAAAGTGCGGGCAACACTGGAAATATGTGACAGAGCATATATACTTAATGAAGGGAAAGTTATCGCTGAAGGAGATGTTGCCGATATTGTGGCAAATGAAGAAGTCAGGAAGGTATATTTAGGGGATAATTTTAGTTTATAAGTGATAAAGGCCACCTCTATTAATTCATGACTGGCATCTATACGCTTAAAATATTCGATAACTTCGTTGAAAATCTTGTTAATAGCCTGTTATTAACTGCGATCTTCGCCTTGTTCTCAAACATTTTAATCGCATACCTGCTCAGACAGAATTAAGAGAGGTGCCCTAA